>JASHZU010000120.1 GCA_030042375.1 Verrucomicrobiia bacterium | reverse complement strand
TTATCATTCGCGGCGCATTGAAGGCCGCCGCGATTTTATCCGGGAACTACAATAGTCAGGGGCGTAAAAAAATCTGATTTTCCCGGAATGCGCCAGATGAATTTTATCAACGACAACTTAGAAAATATTTTGCACAGGCCATGAACAAAAGAATTCTTCTTTTGCAAATCCGGCCGGCATTTGTTGTCTTGATGCGGTATCTCGTCTGTGCCTTGTTTCTTTTCCCCCTCATCGCATGCGGTGAAAGCGCCAGCCCGCTTATTGGCGCAAATAACAGCACAAACCAGCTTTCCCCGGCCGGCACTGACAATGGCACCAACCAGGCGGATTTGACTCAGATGTCGCTGGAACAATTGATGCAGGTCCCGGTGCCGGAAGTAGAAAGCGCCTCAAAGTTTGAACAAAAAGCCACAGAAGCGCCCGCCGAAGTCACAGTCATCAACTCGGATGAAATCAAAAGATATGGGTGGCGGACGCTCGGCGACCTTCTGGCCACGGTGCCGGGATTTTATGTCTATTATGATCGGGATTATGACTATGTGGGTGTCAGCGGCGTCAACCTGGGTGATGCTAATAATCGCATCCTGGTCATGGTCAACGGGCATCGCATCAACAACGATCTCAATGACAGCGCGGCCGTGGATACGTCGTTTATTTTGGACGTTGATTTGATCGATCGCGTCGAAATTATTCGCGGGCCCGGCTCCGTGCTTTACGGCAACAACGCGTTCTTCGCCGTTATCAACGTCATCACACGCCAGGGGAAAGATATAAACGGCGTGGAAGCTTCCGGCACCTATGGAAGCTATGATGAGGGTTCCGGACGCGTGACCGTAGGCGGCCAATTCACCAACAGCCTTCACTTTTTGTTGTCCGGCACTATTTACAATAACAATGGCGTTGAAAACTTATATTATCCGCAATTTCAACAATACAATAATGGCATTGCGCATAATATGGACGGCGACAACTTCCAAAGCTTTTTTGGTTCCGTTGGCTACTGGGACCTTACTTTAGAAGGTGGATATATCAACCGCGACAAAGTAAATCCGACAGCACAATTTGGCACCTCTTTCAACGATCCGCGGCTGCAAACCATTGATGACCGGAGTTTTGCCACGTTGAAATACGTGCATAACTTTCCCGGGGATTGGCAGGTATTAGGAGACGCTTATTATGACCGCAGCGATTTTCAAATCGGTTTTCCTTTCGGCACAAACGTCGGCGCGCCGGCCATCGTGCTTGACCAGGAGAAACAAACGGGACAATGGGCCGGGACTGAATGGCAGGTGAACAAAAAAATCTTCGATAAGGACACCCTTACCGTTGGCGGGGAATATCGAAATGATTTTGAACAAAATGCGGAGGTCTATTCGGACGGGATATTATCAAAATCCGTCCAGGACCATCGTCAAAATTATGGCGTCTTTGGACAAGGTGACATTGCTATCCTGGATAATCTCAGCACGGAAGCGGGTGTGCGCTATGACCAATACGGAGATTATACGCCCTCATGGAGTCCACGCGCGGCACTCATTTACAATCCCTGGAAACAATCCACCTTCAAGTTCATCTATGGAACGGCCTTTCGGGACCCGGACGTCCTGGAATTGGAACTAAGCGATTCCCCAAATCTTCAACCGGAAAAAATTTATTCCTACCAACTCGTTTATGAGCAAGGCATCAATCAGTATTTGCGCTCGTCCGTTTCGGGTTATTACAACCGAATGGATGATTTGATCGGCCTCGACTCATCGGGAGCCTTCACCAATTTCAACGCGGATACGCTGGGATTGGACGTTGCACTGGACGGAAAATGGAAATACGGGATCAATACGCGTTTGAGCTATAGCTTGCAGCGTACGGAATACCGTGACACGGGCGCAACCCTGCCCCGCTCTCCCGAAAACATGGTAAAGCTCGATATCAATGCGCCCTTATACCGGGATAAAATTTTCGCCGGCCTGGAAGTCCTTTATACGGGCCAGAGCGGGACGGTTTTCGATAACTTTGCCGGTGAGATATTACCCGGGCCGGAATCCCCGGCCTTTACGACGGTAAATTTCACGCTTTTTAGCCAAAATCTATTTATTAAAAACCTCGAAATATCGGCCAGCGTTTATAACTTATTGGATGCCAAGTACTATGAACCCTCTTCTGATTACCACTTGCAGCCCTATATTCAGCAAAATGGCATTAATTTCCGCATAAAATTGACCTACCGGTTTTGAATTTAGCCCATTTTAGGCCCCAAAAGTGGCCAATTTTGGCACACAAATAGCTCATTTCTGTCCCGTTATGGAACGCAAACGGCAACGCAACGTGCGCTGCCTTCAGAAAATTGCGATTTGTCTGGTGTTTTTTGGCCTTTTGACCACAACCCAGGCGCAAATCGGGCTTTTGCCGCCACCGACTATTAGTGTCCAACCTTTGGACACAAATGTCCTAAATGGGGGCACAGCTACCTTTACTGTGTCGGCCTATACCACCCTGGGCGTCATAAATTCGGTTACGTGGCTTTTCAATGGCAAACCGGTTCCAACATCAAATACTGTGGTTACTCTCCAAGGCGCGCTATTGAGTTCAACGATTGGCAGCACCTTGACGGTGTCCCATGTGTCTTCCACGGACGTGGGTAATTTTTCCGTCCAAATTACGAGCCTGCTGAGTGGCACGGCAACCAGCCAGAACGCAGCTCTGGGCATCCTGCCCACTGTGACCGCTGTGACAGAGGGGAGCGGCATGGTTACCAACGGTTTTAAAATGGAATTTTCCGGGCCAACAGGTTCCAATGTTGTCATTGAGGCATCTTCCGATTTGAAAACGTGGGTTCCGATTTGGACCAATGTTATTACGGGTGGCGTTGTGTCCTGTATTGACACGGCTGCAAAAGCCTATCCAAACCGGTATTACCGGGCGAAGTTAGAATAGCATTTTTTGGAAATACTGTTGGCTGATGGCCGGATCTCCACGGAATTCAAGCGCCAGTATAGGAAGATAGCTTGGCAAGCTGGTATTTACTTTCCCCTGCGTTTCGTTAAGTTTCATGCATGAACATTTTCATCCTGCGGCACGGTATCGCGGTGGAAAGGGGCACACCCGGCTTTGAAAAAGACGCTGACCGGCCCTTGACGGCCAAAGGCAAACGCCAGTTGCGGAAATCTGCCGCCGCCATGAAACGGATGAAGCTGCGCT
>JASHZU010000020.1 GCA_030042375.1 Verrucomicrobiia bacterium | reverse complement strand
TTTGCTGCGCTCGCCGTTCTTATCTTCCTTGGCGGCAACCTTTACCCGCCGAATAATTACACCGCGCTGACCTATCGCGTTCCTCGCGCCTTGCAATGGCTCGCCCACGGCCATTGGTTTTGGATCCACACCACCAACTACCGGATGAACGACCGCGCCTGCGGCATCGAATGGCTCTCCGCGCCGCTGTTGCTTTTTATTCATTCCACGCGGCCGATCTTCCTCCTCAATTTCCTGCCGTTCCTGTTGATGCCGGGATTAACGTTTAGCGTCTTCACCCGGCTCGGCGTCCGCCCGCGTGTGGCATGGCAATGGATGTGGCTGCTTCCCACCGGCTATACTTTTCTGCTCCAGGCCGGCAGCTCCACCAACGATACCTTCCCGACCATCTATGCGCTCGCCGCCATCGATTATGCATTGCGCGCGCGCCAATCCAAAAATCCCTGCGATACTTCGAATTCCATCCTGTCCGCCGCGCTGCTGGTCGGTGCCAAAGCCAGCAACCTCCCGCTGCTGCTGCCATGGGCAATCCTGATGGCGGCAAACGGCTGGTCCGCCCTAGCCCAAAGCGGCCTCCTGCGGCGCATCGTTCGTCAACTGCCGGTGGTAATCATTGCGGCCGTTGTTTCATTTTTGCCAACGGCCATTCTTAATTCGATTTACTGCGGCGATTGGTCCGGCGCCGTCCTGGAACCGCCCATCATGACGGTCAAAAATCCGCTCGTCGCATTCACAGGGAATAGTTTTCAATTGATTCTTGGCAATGCATGCCCGCCGTTCTTTCCGTCCGCCGCCTGGTGGAATGCGCACGCCACCCAGATTGTTCCCCACGCGCTGGTTTCCGTTTCGACCCACTTCGATACCGGCTTTTTTCAGCTCGGCGAATTGCCCACGGAAGACTGGGCCGGGATTGGCTTATGCCTGAGCGGATTGCTGGTGTTGACTGTCCTCGCAAAATTTTTTGGCCGCCAGGCGCCTGGTCCGGCCCGGGGATGGCTGGAAGGAGAAAAACTTCGCCGGGTCATGTTGCTGGCGCCCTGGCTGGCTTTGCTCGCCTACTGTATTAAGTCCGGCATGACCGGCCCTGCGCGCCTGATTGCTCCCTATTATCCGTTGCTCCTGCCTCTATTACTCACCGGCGCGGGCCCGGCGCAACTCGTTCGCCGATGTGCATGGCGTGTTTTAGTCTTTGTGAATTTGGCTATCGCTTTCGCCATTTTGATTTTGTCGCCCATGCGGCCGCTGTGGCCCGCGCAAACCATTTTGTCCCGACTTGCCGCACGCCATCCCGGTTCACATTTGCTGGTGCGTGCACAAAAGGTTTATTCCCTTTTCTCCACGCGCTTCGATTCACTGGCGGTGATCCGTAATGCGTTGCCGGAAAACCTCCCGGTCGTCGGCTTTGCCGGCGGGCCGGACGACGCGGAAATCTCCTTGTGGCTGCCATTGGGCTCGCGCCGGGTCGAGGATTTTTTATCGAGCGATTCTCCCGCCGACCTGCGCAAGCAGGGGATTGAATATGCCGTCGTTAGCGACCTCCAGCTCCAGCAGGATGGCGTCACTATTGATGATTGGCTGCAAAAGTCCGGCGCAGAATTATTGTCGGTCATCCATGCGACGCTGAAAATTACCACCGGCGAGCAGACTTTTTACGTGGTCCGGCTTAAATCTTAAACGTTTCGCGGTATCACTTGTCGAATCACCTTCGCGCCGCTATGCTGTATACTTAGCTGGCTCATCATGTCAAAAGTCATTCGCGACCCAAAAACGCGCTTTAACTGGCGCGTGAGCACCTTTTTGCGCTGGGCCATCTCGCGCTGGCTGGAACTGCGCGCCAAAATCAGCGGGCGAAAATACGATTGCGTGGCCCTGGCCGGTGAATCGGAATACAACATTACCATCAATTCCGATATGACGGTATCCTGCAATTGCCAGGATTACGATGGCACCGGCCACCTCGGCGATTTGCGAAAGAATTCCTTCGAGGAAATTTTCTTCGGCCCGGTCGCGCAAAAATTCCGCGACGATTTGGCCAAGGGAAAAATTCCCATTCCCACTTGCGCGCGCTGCGGGGATTTGCGCCGCATGAAAAAGAACGAGACGCCGGCCAAGCCCCGTTTGCCCTATCGCGGTATGCTTCTGGAAAACACCGTGATCTGCAACGTAGATTGCATCGGCTGCGCGCGTGAAGGCGCGGCGAACATCCGCACAAAGAAAACCATGCCACTGGAGGAATTGAACCAGATGGCCGACCTCACTGCGCGGCTGGGCCTGCAGCGCATTTTTTATCTGAACCTGGGCGAACCATTTCTCTCACCGAATATCTGCAAGGAGCTTCCGCTGTTGCGCGCCAAGAATCCGGATGCCTATATCCGTGTTTCCAGCAACGGCGTTTTGCTGAACTCCGATGCCAAGCGCGAAGCCGCCCTGAACTTGAGCGATATCCAGTTTTCCGTCCACGGCATCAGCGACGAGATGTGTGGAAAATATATGATGCGCGGCAGCTTCGAAAAAGCGTTCGACGCTATGAAACAAATGGTTGCCTATCGGGACGCGCGCAAATTAAAAATGCCCATCCTGGAATGGAAATATCTTCTCTTCAACTGGAACGATTCGCCGGAAACCATCCAAAAAGCCATTGCTATGGCGAAGGACATTGGCGTGGACATCATTTCTTTTTGGCCCACGCGCAATCCCTTTTACGGCATCTCCTGGCGTTACAAGTTCGGCGCGTTTGATGATATCGGCGCCCCCAGTTGGAAAGGCCGGGAAGTCATTTTGCGCCCGGAGAACGCCGCGGCGGCAAAGTAAAATTACAGCGCGCTAAAGGCTTCGTCCAAAACCGCCAGCACGAAATCCGCGTCCGCCTGCGTAATGCACATTGGCGGGGCAAAGCGAATCGTCTGGCCCCAGAGGCCGCCCTTGCCGATGAGAAAACCCAACTCGCGCGCGTTTTCTAAAACCTGCGCGCATTCGGCGGAAGCCGGCGCTTTGGTCACGCGGTCTTTCACCATTTCGATGCCCAGCATCAACCCCTTGCCGCGCACATCGCCGATAATTTTGTATTTTTCTTTCAACTTATTCAGCCCGGCCAAAATGTGATTGCCCATCTTCAGCGCATTCGCCTGGAGATTTTCCTTTTCGATCACTTCCAGGACGGCTTTGCCAATCGCGCTCACCACGGGATTTCCGCCGAACGTATTGAAATGCACTTTGCCGACCAGTGATTGAGCAATTTTCGGCGTCGTGACTACTGCCGCGAGCGGACAGCCGTTGCCGATGCCTTTGGCCATCGTGACGATGTCCGGAATGACCCCTTGCGTTTCGAAGCCCCAATAATGTGTGCCTGTGCGGCCAAAGCCGGTTTGCACTTCATCAGCGATGCAGACACCGCCCGCGGCGCGAATGTATTCATAAGTCTGCTTCAAATAGCCTTGGGGAAATTCTACAAAGCCGCCCACACCTTGGATGGATTCCGCAATAAACCCGGCGATTTTTCCCGGCGTCGCGGTATCGATCAAATCCTTCACGTCGTTCGCATATTTTTTCCCCGCATCCGGATCGTCATAGCCGAACGGCCCGCGATAAGGATAGGGCGCGAGCGTATGATGCACGCCGAAACTATGCGGCACATTATACTTCCACGTGCTGTGCGCCGTCATGCCCATGCCCGAGGCATTGCCGCCGTGATAACCATTGCGCAGGGCAATCAGGTCGTAATTGCCCGTGGAGGCGCGCGCCATGAGCAGCGCCAGGTCGTTTGCCTCGGAGCCCGAATTGACGAAATAACACACCTTCAAATCGCCCGGCATTTTCGACGCGAGCTTTTCGGCGTACAACGTCACATTCGGTTGCAAATAAATCGTCGTGGAATGCTGGAGCGTTTCGTTTTGTTTATTGGCCGCGGCGACCACGTACGGATGGCAATGCCCGACGCTGATGGTCACGATGCCGCCCAGGCCATCCAGGTAGCGCTTGCCATTTTCGTCCCAGACAAATTGCATCGCGCCTTCGACAAGCATGATAGGATTTTTGTAATAGAGGAAAATCCCCGGGTTCATGAACTGCTTGCGCAGGGCGAGG
>JASHZU010000119.1 GCA_030042375.1 Verrucomicrobiia bacterium | reverse complement strand
GCAAAGTGGCGAAAGGCCATCCGGGAAGTTTACGACGACGTTTTTTTGCGCTGACGATTTGCTTCGTAAAGGAAAACTGCCGCGGCGGCGCCGACGTTCAGGGAATCGATTTTTTCAGGCATGGGAATGCTCACCGCTTCATCACAACTTTCCAAAACTTGCGGCGAAATCCCCTCGCCTTCGCTGCCAAAAACGATGCAACAATCCTTCGCAAAATCGGCCTGCGATAAATTTTTTTGGCCGCGGGGATGAGCCGCGATGCAACGAACCCCGCGCTCACGGAGCGCGCGAAGTGTTTGCGACAATGTTTCGCGCGCAGCTGTCCCCTTCCCGATTTCGACGACGGGCATTTGGAAAATCGCGCCCATGGAATTTCTGACGGCGCGCCGCAAAAACGGACTGCTGCTCGTTTCGCCCACTAATAACGCCTGGACTCCAAACGCAGCGCAGTTCCGGACCAGCGCGCCAATGTTTTCAGAATTTGTGAGGCCGTCCACCGCAGCGAAGAGGCGCGGCGAAGAAGCGCTTTGTAAAACGCTCTCCAGGGAAGTCGGCGCAGGAATTTTCCCCACGGCCAACACGCCCTGGAACATGGCAAACCCGGTCAGCGTTTCGAGCCATTTTTTTTCAGCCAGGTAAACAGTAATCATTTCGGGCCGTGCTTCAATGAGGGGACGAAAGCCGTCCAGCCATTGTTCCGAAAAAACGGCGGAGATGACGGTGAAATTACTTTCGAGCAAACGCCGGACGACCTTTTCACCCTCAGCCACGAAAATGCCCTGCACTTCATGCTCCAGCGGCCGGCGCATCGTAGCGTAGGGGCTCAGTTCAGGCGAATCGAAAGAAGAAATTTTTTGAATGCGAAGCATGTGCTTTAACCCTGCCAGCGCCAAATCAACAGCCGCTTTGCTTGCGACGTCAGCTTGAAATGTTCCGAAATCCGTAATCCTTCAACCCAGAAGATTTCGCCGCGGGCTTCCGCGATAATTAATCTATGCCGCTGCTGGCGTGGAATCTTTTGGTTTGTGAACAGGTCCTGAAGCTTGACCGGCGATTTAAAACCGATCGGCTGAAAACGGTCGCCCGCCCGCCAGTGGCGCAAAAGAATGTCATCGCCGATTTTATCCGCGTCGAAATATTCTGTCCCTTTTTTTCGTGGCGGTAGAGCAAATGACTTTTGAGATAATGGATTGACCTGCCATCTAAACTTAGTTCCGTTAAAAACAGCTATGCGGGACTTGTCCAAACTGAGTGCCATTTGCTGCTCGCTAAATCCGGCAGTCTGGTGCCCATGCACATTGATTTTGCCATTTCCATCCCGCGAAATAGAAAGATTGGGAATCACCGTGATGCGCCGGCTCTTCTGTCGGCGAAGCGATTCGATTAAATCAAAATCCCCGGCAATTCCAGTATCGGTCAGTTGCTGTTTTAATACGCATCGCTGAAGGGCGACCGGCAATTTTTCGAAATTGCCGCGCTTGCCCGATTGCCAGTGCCAGGCCATGGCCTCCGCTAAATCAGATTCGGCCCGGACAATCTCCATGATACGCAGGATCGTTTTGCTCAAGCCGGGCTGATAATTTTTGCGCAGCAAAGGCAGCAGCTCGAGACGGATGCGGTTCCGCAAAATATCCTGCGAAAAATTCGTGGCGTCCTTGCGATAACGGATTTTATTTTTGCGCGCGAATTGTTCCAGTTCGGCCTTGGATAAATCCAGCAATGGCCGGACGATGAAGATTTTCTTATTCGCCGGCGAAGGCGAGCGCCATCTCATGCCGGCCAGCCCACTGCCGCCGGAGCCGCGCAAGAGGCGAAGAAAAAAAAGCTCCACCTGATCGTCTGCATGATGGGCGAGCGCGATTGTTTTGACCCCCCGCTCTCCCGCGACCCGCGCAAAAAATTCATGGCGCAATTTTCGCGCAGCCATTTCGATGGATAGTTTCGATTCCGTCGCAAACTTCTTCACATCCGCGTGTGCAGTGACGAACGGCAGTTTCATTCCTGCGGCACTTTTGCGCACAAACGCCTCGTCGGCATCGCTCTCCGTTCCACGCAGACAATGGTTGAAATGAGCCACAGCCAATTCCCAGCGTTGCGCGGCGGAAAATTTTTTGAGCGCATGAAGCAGTACCATGGAATCCACCCCGCCGGAAACCGCCACGAGAATTTTTCCGCCGGACGGGGGCAGGAGAAATTTCTGGAGCGGCATCGAGCCAGGGTTGGGAACGGCCGCGGAGCGCATGGGCTTTTAGCGTTTCAAAAGACCCACGATTTCACCGGCCGGCGCCGTTTTTTCCTCGCGCGTTTTCAGATCGCGGACACGCACGTTGGAAACGTTTTCCATTTTGGCCGTGAACAACGCTTTCAGTTCCTGCGCGCGCTTGAATTGCTTGTCTGGTTTCGCCGGCGTGAAGGAATATTCCACAGCGAAACCGCCGGCGCGCAGATCGTGCGCCAATTTGAGCGAAGGCGCCCGAAAATTTTCATCCTCAATGAGGACAAAAACATCCACATTCCCATCGAAGATCGGCAAAAGCTTTCGGGCTTTGAGCAGTTCGAGCAACACCACGTCGCCCATGCCGAAGCCCAGTGCGGGCGAGTCCACTTTCCCGCCGCTGATAAGCTTCACCAGGTTGTCATAGCGTCCGCCGCCCGCAATGGCCCGAAATTCTCCCTTGCGATCAAATGCCTCAAACACAACCCCGGTATAATAGGCCAGCCCGCGAATCACGCGGTAATCCACCTTAATAAAGTCACCCAGGCCGCGCGCCGCGAGGTTCTGCAAAATGCTTTCGAGCTCGGCGGTCGGCTTGCCCGATTCAATAAATTGGTTCACTTCGGCCAGGGAAATTCCCAGGGCGGCCAATTTCTTTTCCGTTTCCTCGGGAATAGTGCGTTCGAGTTTGTCGATGGCCTGATAAAATTCGTAGGCCGACGCGGGATTGCCCTGATGCTTTTCAAAAAATTCCTGCCAGGCGTTGCGGCTGCTCAGGCGGATGACAAAATCTTCCCCGGTCAAACCGAAGGAGCATAAGGTATCAATAAGCAGCGCGATCAGTTCGGCATCTGCGGCGGGATCGTTTTCACCGATGATATCAGCGTTGAACTGAAAGTGCTCGCGCAGGCGGCCCTTTTGCTGGCGCTCGTAGCGAAAGAGCTGGGGGATGGCAAACCATTTGATAGGTTTCTTGTACTGGCGCTCGTGCGCGGCGACCATGCGCGCGAGCGTGGGAGTCATTTCCGGGCGTAATGCAATGTTGCGCTCGCCCTTGTCTGTAAAATTGTAAAGTTGCCCGACGATTTCATCGCCACTTTTGGTGGTGAAGAGTTCGAGCGGTTCCAGCGGCGGGCCATCGTATTCGCGGAAGTTATAACGGCGCGCGGCGGCGCGCCATTTATCAAAAATATATTGGCGGGCGGCGGCGCTCCAAACATCCGTGTGCGGCAATGGCTCAGGATAAAAGTCGCGAAAACCAGGCAATCGTTCCATGCCTTAAGGCTAAGGGATTTTCACCGGCCATTGAAGCGCAAAAGCGCCCGATACCGATGGAAGCCAAAACTGATCCTGCCGCCTTAAACTCTCGCGGGCA
>JASHZU010000118.1 GCA_030042375.1 Verrucomicrobiia bacterium | reverse complement strand
GGCGGCGCTAATGGAAATTTTTTCGCGCCGGGCAACCATCCTCCCCGCGGTGCCAGCATTTTACCGGATGCTGGTAGGGGCGACATTGCCGCTGCCGTTGCCGATTCGCGTGTTCATCAGCGGTTCAGCGCCGCTGCCGATGCAGACACTGCAGCAGTTCGAAGAAAAATTCAAAGTGCCACTAATTGAAGGCTACGGGTTGAGCGAAGCCAGCCCGGTGGTTTCAAAAAATCCCATCAAAGGCGTGCACAAGGCCGGCTCGATTGGCCTGCCGATCGCCAACGTGGAAATGAGCGTGCAGGACGAGGAGGGAAAAATTCTGGGCGACAATGAAACCGGCGAGATTTGTGTGCGCGGCGGGAATGTGATGCAGGGGTATTGGAACCAGCCGGAAGAGACGAAGAAAGTTTTCCGCAATGGCTGGCTGTTGACCGGAGACGTGGGCCATCGCGACACAGACGGGTATTATTTCATTACCGACCGCAAGAAGGACATGCTCATCGTCAACGGGATTAATGTTTATCCGCGCGAGATTGAGGAAGTGATTTATCATTTTCCTGGCGTGAAGGAAGCGGCGGTGATTGGTGTGCCGGACGAACGGCGCGGGGAAATCCCACAGGCGTATGTCGCGCCGGCGGAAGGCCAAACGCTGGAGGAAAATACGTTACAACAATTTATCCGGGAAAAGCTGGCGGATTACAAGACGCCCAAAAAAATCGTTTTCATGCCGGCGCTGCCGAAAAACGCTACGGGCAAGATTTTGAAGACGGAGTTAAGGAAGCTGGCGAAGGGGTAGATTGCGCGCTACGCCGAATTAACAGTTCAAAGATTGTCTAACGACAAAGACTCTGGCAGTCTCTCTGGATGCATCAGCCGGTCATGTTTTATTTTATATTTGGCGGTTTGATGGCGTGGAGCGTGTACCGTCGTGTGCGCCGCAACATCGGCAGGCAGCAATTGCGGCCACGGCGCGCGATTGTTCGGTTGGTCATCTTATGCGTTGCGAGCGTTTTTATTGCGCTGGCGGGACTTCAATTTCCGAAAATCCTGATCGGATTCGGTGGAGGCGCTTTGTGTGGCGGGCTTTTGGGACTGCTCGGTTTGCGATTGACGAAATTTGAAACGACGGAGGAAGGACACTTTTACACGCCGGACACGCGCATCGGTGTAGCGCTTTCCCTGCTGCTGGCCGGGCGACTGATTTATCGCATAGCGGTCTTGAACGATGTTGAAATAGCGCCGAACCATCCGCCGGCTATGCAAAGTCCGCTGACCTTTTTCATCATCGGCCTGACCGTCGGTTATTACGTGGTTTATAGCTTGGGTCTGTTCGTGCATACCCACGATAAAAAACCTTTGCAGACAGGGGACAGTGTTTAGAGTTTTCGCGTGACCGTCCTGGAAGCGATCCAAAAAAGCACCGAATTTCTCGCCAAACGCGGCATTGAATCGCCGCGCCTGCAAGCCGAACTGTTGCTCGCGCACCGGCTCAGATTGCCGCGCATGAAATTGTACCTGAATTTCGAACGCGCGCTCACGGACGAAGAAACGAATGAGTACCGGGAATGGATCAAGCGCCGGGGCCTGCACGAACCGCTCCAGCATATCACAGGTTCGACGTCGTTTTGCGGGTTTGAGATTGCCGTGAACCGCCATGCGCTGGTGCCGCGGCCGGAGACAGAAATCCTGGCGGAACTGGGATGGACTTATCTCTCCGGACTAAATCCGCCGGCAACGGCGCTGGATTTGGGAACGGGCACCGGCTGCATCGCGATTGCGCTGGCGTCGAAATGTGCCGGGGCAAAAATCTTTGCCTGCGATATTTCGCCGGACGCGCTGGCATTGGCGCGACAAAACGCGGAAAATAACAAAGTTCAAATTGAATTTCTCGAGGGCGATGGCTTTGCTGCGGTGCCAAACGACGCACGTTTTGATTTAATCATCAGCAATCCGCCGTATATCCCGACGGCGGAAATCGAAACGCTCCAGCCGGAAGTGCGGGATTTTGACCCGCGCAAAGCGTTGGACGGCGGCGCGGACGGGCTGGATTTTTACCGGCGGTTCGCCGCACGAGGGAAACCGTTCCTGAAACCGGACGGGAAAATCATCTTGGAGTTTGGCGATGGCCAGGCGGCGGCCATCCGAAAAATTTTTGAAAATGAAAAGTGGATTGTGGAAGCGGTGAAAGAGGATTACAGTCAGCGCGAAAGAATTTTAATTGCCACATGGAAAGTTTCTTAATCAAAGGCGGTGTGCCGTTGCACGGCGAAGTCAACATCAGCGGCAGTAAAAACGCGGCGCTGCCGATTATGGCAGCGACTCTGCTCACGGACGAACCGTGCGTGGTGCGCGGCGTGCCGAATCTCAGCGACACTCGGTTCATGGCGCAGATTTTAAAATCACTCGGGGCGGCGGCGACGTTTGACAACGGCACGCTGTCGGTGCGCGCGAAAAAAATCCAGGGCTATGCCGACTACAACCTGGTGCGCAAAATGCGCGGCTCGATTTGCGTCGCCGGGCCGTTGCTGGCGCGGTTGCGGAAAGCGCGGATTTCGCTGCCCGGCGGTTGCATCATCGGCGCACGGCCCATCAATTTGCACTTGAAGGGCTTTGAATCGCTGGGGGCGAAAATCAAGATTGAGGGCGGGTATGTCGATGCCTCGGCAAAAAAGTTAACCGGGGCGACGACGTTTCTCGGAGGTCGGGCGGGTTCAACGGTGCTGGGCACGGCCAACATGATGATGGCAGCGACGCTGGCCGAGGGCGTGACCGTGATTGAGAGCGCGGCATGCGAACCGGAAGTAGTGGACCTGGCGCATTTCCTGAATGCCATGGGCGCGAAAAT
>JASHZU010000019.1 GCA_030042375.1 Verrucomicrobiia bacterium | reverse complement strand
TCATCGTCCCAGATGAACCCGGCGTGCCAGACCGGTTGGTAGGCAATGATCACGGCCGCCACCAGAACCAAACCCAAAATCCAATCCTGTTCAATGAAAGCAGAAATTCCCGGGGCGGAAGCTCCGCTCGGGGTGCCTTTCGAAGAATCTTTTTTCTTTAGCCTTCGACTGTTTGGCCCGGCAGATCGCGACATCTTTATAAAACCAGATCCAGATGATTCAAGACAATCAGCCCATTTGCCGAAGAGCTGTGTGAAATTCTCTAATATTCCTGCGGCTAAAATGCAAGCCTGTTTGTCTAAACAAAAAAAGTCCGTGCCACAGGACGATGAGCAAGCAGGGTTTCAGGGCTTGACTTCCAATAAAGGTGATTCAGTTTTTCCAGCGCAGGCAAGTATCAATATTATGAACATGAATGGGCCAACGTGATGATATCATGGGCGTGAGAATTCAATGTGTTTTGGAGCGGATGATTCCGGGCGTGCCGCCCATGGAAGGCAAGGCGCTGGCGATGGGCTATTGCAGTGATATCTGCGGCGAGGCCAGCGGGGGCGAGCATCCAGATATTATCGCAGTGGATTTCAGGAGCGGCCAGACCAAGGCGGCGGCGCCTGCGCCATCGCGAGGCGAGTCAGTGTTGTCACCGCTGGATTCGTTTATTAAGGGTGACGGGGCGGTTGAATGGTATGATGCGGCCAAGGGATTGGTCGCAGTCAGGAATATTCTCGCGAAGCTGAAAAATGGAGCGACTATCGCGGTGACGCCGGATTTTGAGTTTGCGGATGACGATGAGGATTTGACGGACGGTGTTCGATACGATTTGGACGAGTTGGAGAAAATTCTTATGGCGGCGCAAGCGGCACGCGTGCGGTTTCATTTGGCATTTGATGTTTAAAATTATGAACGGACCTACAGTAACACCATAGGTGGCGTATGAGCATCCCAAGCGAGCCATTAAATGGTTGACGGAGGTTCTGGGGCTGCGGTTGAAATCGCTCTATGAGACGCCGGATGGGCAGGTGGCATTCGCCGAGTTCGTGTGGCGCACGGGAATGGTCTTTGTTTCGGGGCGCGCGCCAGCGGGCAATCCATGGTCAAAGGTGGGGATTGCATCCATTGCACTGGTGGCGGAGGATGCAGAGGCCGTCGGCAAAGCCTATCAGCGCGCACGTTCGGCGGGTGCGGATGTGGTACGCGAGATGCATGTGGCGAAGACACCGGCGTTTCCAGAGGGCAGCACGCAGTTTGATTTGGGGGATTCAGAAGGGAACCTATGGACAGTGGGGACGTTTCAGCCGAGAATCGAGTAACACACTTTAACCACCAAGATACTAAGGCACAAAGTCTGATAAATCGGAAACTCGTTACCTCGTCTCGTGGGAGATTATAAAATTATACAAAAATCGTCTGGTCGCGGCTAGGGCCCACGGAGGCGATGTATAACCGTGCATTGCTAAGCTCGGCAATGGCTTTGAGATAGGCGCGGGCTTTGGCGGGCAATTGTTTCCAGGAACGGCATTTGTCCGTGGGTGTGCGCCAGCCTTCAAATTCCACGTAGATGGGCTGGCATTCGGCAAGGGCCTGGGCGTCGTTGGGAACGAAATCGTAGCGCGATTTACCATGCTGATAAGCGATGCAGACTTTGATCGTTTCCACGGTATCGAGACCGTCGAGGTTGGTGACGGCCAGGTCGTCAATACCATTGACGATGGCGGCGTGGCGCGTGGCAACGGAATCAAACCAACCGCAGCGGCGGGGGCGTCCGGTCGTGGCGCCAAATTCGCGGCCCATGCCGTGGAGCAGGTCGGAAATCTCCTGGTTCTCGGTCGGCAATGGGCCTTCACCCACGCGGGTGGTATAGGCTTTCATGACGCCGACGACGCGGTCCATGCGATGCGGTGGCACGCCGGAGCCAGTACAGGCGCCACCGGCGGTGGTATTGGATGAGGTGACGAAAGGATAAGTGCCGTGGTCAATGTCGAGGAACGTGCCCTGCGCGCCTTCGAACAAAATATCGGCGTTGTTCCGCATGGCGTTGTGCAACAGGACAACGGTGTTTTGGACGAACGGTTTCAGATATTTCCCAGCGGAATTGTATTCAGCAAAAACTTTTTTGAAGGACAGTGGCTTGGCACCAAGGGAGGCAAGAACCGCATTGTTTTCCTTAATGCGGAGCGAAAGCTTTTCTTCCAGGCGTGCGGGGTCAACCAGGTCGTTCACACGCAAGCCGACGCGGGCGGCTTTATCACCGTAGGCGGGGCCGATGCCGCGCTTGGTGGTGCCGATTTTGTTCTTCCCTTTGAGGACTTCGCGCTGGGCATCGAGTTCCCGGTGATAAGGGAAAACGACATGGGCAGTTTCGCTCAGGACAAAATTATCCGGGCTGGCTTTGACGCTGAGCTTTTTCAGCCCCTCGATTTCTTCGACGAGGCCAAGTGGGTCTACGACAACGCCGTTGCCGATGACGCAGAGCTTTTTCTTTCGCAAAATTCCAGACGGGACGAGGTGGAGGACGTATTTATTTTTGCCAATGAAAACGGTGTGCCCGGCGTTGTTGCCGCCAGCGTAGCGGACGACAATGTCTGCCTTTTCCGTGAGGACGTCAATAATTTTGCCTTTGCCTTCGTCGCCCCATTGGGCGCCAACCAGGATGGTGTTCATACTTTTCTCAACTGCGAA
>JASHZU010000117.1 GCA_030042375.1 Verrucomicrobiia bacterium | reverse complement strand
AAAAGATCGAAACGTCAGGTCAGTGCTTTTGAATCCGATCGGAGAAAATTTTTTCCCAATCCACGCCGGGAGCAAGCCCGGTGCTTTCCATGTGGGTGATGAGGCCGGGGTCAGGAGCCCAAAGCTGGAAGCGTTTGCCAAAAAGAATTTGCCGCCAGCCATAGTACCAGGCCAGGGCGTGCGAGGCCGCGAAAAATTTCCCGTCGCCCAGGCTCCGGAACCAGGACCAGGGATTGCGGACGCGCAGTTTGGTCAGCGACATCCACATCGCCAGGTCCGGATTGGCGTTGTAGGTGTTGATGACCGGCATCGCGCCCGCCACCGCTTCGCGCCGCGCCATAAAGGTGAGGCAGGCAGACACAACCGTCCGCCAGCGGCAGCCGTCCTCAAAGAATTCCCCGGCGCGGATGCGATGAACATATTTCGTATGGAGGTCCGCATGGTCATACGGCGTGGCGAAGTCCGCCTCAGGATGCCGGCGCATGAATTGAACCGTGCGTTCTACCGAATGGGGAAGATAGATGTAATCGTCCTCGGCAAAAAAAACCAGGTCAGCATCCGTTTGCGTAGACAAAATTTCTCCTTGTTTACGGAAGGTCGCGCCGTTGCCCGCTTTAACGAGCGGTATCAGAACTTTTTCGGTATCGGGAAAAATGTGGTTGAGCAATTCGGTGTAAGAAGGCGGACAACTATCAAGCAGGACCCACATCTTGACCTTCAAATCGCCCAATCCCTGCTTGAATGTCTCCAGGTTGAGCTTGAGCATCGGATATTTTTCTTTGAACCCAAAAATGGGCCTGCCCGATACGCCCGGATAAATGCGGTAACAAACCGCCAAATCGAATTTTTTGGGTGTTGCCGGCGTCATAGCATTTATTTTTTATCCACCCGGGGAAGGCCGAATTTGAACAAGCGTGTGATTTCAAACCAGCGGTTCGGGCGCAAGCGGAAGAACCGCAACATCCAAAAATCCGAGCGTTTGCGGAACGAAGCAACCCGTTTCCGTTCCTGCATGACATGACCGCGCAATCGCCAGCAATCGGCCAGCACGCTCCAAAAGCTCGCTCGCGCAAACGACCAGCGCCGCAAAATCACCGCGCCCACCAGCGATTCGATAAACAACAATCCAATCAATGGGATGACCATTAGGAGCAGGATGTTGTGGCAGTCTTTAAGCAAAGTCAGGATGCCGTTGCGGTTGGTCAAAAACCGTTTGTTGTCGGTGGTGCGAAATTCGACGGTCTCAATGCCGCCGGAAGGGTTCACCCCCGCCGCGCCGCGATGATGCAGCCGCGCTTCATAAACTCCGGCGACTTTGTACCCGGCAACCCACACGCGCCACGACAAATCCGTATCATCGGAATAAATGAAATATTCCGCGTCGAACAGGCCAATTTGGTTGAAGACGTCGTTGCGGATGAAATAGGAGCAGCCGCCGGCGATAAAGATTTCGCGAGTGTGCGTGGCATCCCCCGAACCGCTGGCGAGTCCAAAAATATCGAAGCCGTAAAAGCCAAAATCCTGGAAGGAATTGTCGGGGTAATTCAAGACGAGGGGCGTGGACGCGGCGGCGTCCATCTTTTCTGTCCCGGCAACCAGCTTCTCCATGCAGTCGGGCTCCATCCAGGTGTCGTTATTCAGGAAGAGCAGCCAGCGTCCCCGCGCGGCGCGCGCGCCGGCATTGTTGCCGCCGCAAAAACCCTGGTTGACCTCCAAGCGCACCATGGCGGCACAGGGAAGTTTAGCGAGCCATTCGCGGCCCACGGCCACGGAATTGTCCGTGGACTGGTTGTCCACCATGATGGTTTCGATTTGGTTGATGATGGTTTGCCGGCCGATGGTTTCGAAACATTTCGGCAGCCAGCCGGCACCGTTGCAGTTCAGCACGATGATGCTGAGGAGCGGATTGTCATTGGCCGCGCCAAATCTTTCAATTTGCCCGGTCATTTTTTAAGACCTGTTCCGGTTTGAGATTGGCGACCAATTTTTTATCGTGCTTGCGGGTGTGATAAGTCCAAAAGCCCCAGGCGTTGCCAAGGACACTGGCCGGGCAGGCCAGCTCGTGCCAAAGCCAGCGCCAGTCGCGGGGAAGCCCGCGCAACGTGTGGTAAGTCGGGCCAAAGAAAGTGAAGCAATAAAAAGAAGCAAGCCAGAGTGGGACGGGCGGGCGTTCTTTCATCCAATTCGTTTTGGCTTCTTCCTGCACGCGCAGGAAATGAACCGTGGCGCGACGGCGTTTTTGCACGAAGCCCCAAAGGGTCTGGACGTAATAATGATGAACGCCGCGCCCGCGGATGCGCAGCCATTCGCGTTTGCCGGCGCGCATCAGGTACAGCGCCACGTGCGTGTCCTGGAAATGCTCGTCGGCCTTCACGGATTCCAAATCGGAGCGGCGGAAAACGAAACCGTTCGCGCCGAGCGGATAAGAAAAGGTATTGTCAGGCAATTTCCAGCGTTCGACATTGCCGACGCTTTCGACCAGTTGCGGATTGGCGCTCATCAGCCAGGCGGTCGGGTCGCTGATGTGGAGCAGATGCGACAGGTAAGCGCAGAACGAACTCATCTTGGGCGACGGCAGATAATAGCTTTCCACGCCCAGTGCCTGGGGATTTTTGGCGAGCGCAGTGACGGCCAGTTCGATGTAATCCGGGTGCGTGATTTCATTATCGGCATCCACGAAGACGATGTATTCGCCGTTGGCTCGCGCGAGGGCCAGACGCTTGCCTTCCTCCATGTTTTTGCCGTCGTCATCCAGGACAATCGCGCCGTACTTTTTAGCAATGTCGCGGGTGCTATCGGTGGAACGAGCGTCAGCGAGGATGATTTCGTACCGATCACGCGGATAGGTCTGACGCGCAATGGAGGCGAGGCAGTTGTCCAAAATCGCGCCGGCATTGAGCGTCGGCATAATGAAGCTCACCAGCGGTAAATTTTGCGGCTCAGGCGGCATGGCAACATTGTGGCTGACAACGATAGCAAATTCAAATCAGCTTTACGCCAGTTTGGCGGCGGCCGGGAGGGGTTCCAGGAGGGTGTGGTTGGGCGATACTTTCGTTTGGCGCCATAAAGACAGGTCGGGTTTGAATTTGGTGGCCCCGGGATTAGGTTTGCCGTCAAATGCGAGGTGCCATTCCACCAGTACCGTGGTATTTTTCAAGAGCGGACCGCATCGTTCTAAAAATTCGTACTCGTACCCTTCGCAATCCAGCTTGATAAATGACGGCACCCCAAACCAGCGAATGGCTTCCTCGAGGGGAAAAGCGATTCCCTGCGGGCCGGTTGGAGGTTTATTGAAATTGGGATCGTAGGTGGTGGGCATGATCTTCGTTTCAACGGTCAAAAACGCGGGAACGATGACGACATTGGAATATTTGGCGGTGCGATAACCGAGATAATAGAGGGAATTCAGGTTGGGTTCGAACGCGTAGATGCGCTGGCCAGGATTGGCCTCAGCCATCATGACCGTGTATTTGCCCAGACTCGCGCCGATGTCCCAGATGGGGCCGGACCAGGAACGGCGGTAGACTTCCTCCTCGCCGGGTTCGCTCGAGCTAAACATGGAAAATAATTTACCGGAGATGAGAAAACGAAAGGGGTGCTGCCTCAACCGATGAGAAAAGTTAAATAGAAATTTGGTGAGGGAAGCCATACAATTTTCGCCCCTTACGTTAAGCAAAAAATTCCCGCTGTCAAAGAAATTGACCGCGGGAAGGCAAAGCCCCAATCAGATAGCGAACGAATTCAGCGCTATGGCCCATTATGATAGAGGCGATAGAAGACTGCGGCGTTCGTCCCGGTGGGGACAATGGGCTGGACGTATTCGCCGCCAAATTCGAGAGGCGCGCCCGTCACCGGGATCCATGGCCCGTACATAACATTCGTCGTTTTCTCGAGGAGGAAGCCGCCCGGATTGGTTGGCCAGGAAATATACATCAAGCCGCCGTAGGGCGTTGTTCCCAATACCGGCAAATAGACGACATCAATCGGATTGGCCAAACCGATATGACCAGCGCCATCGCCAGCGCATAAGACCAGGTCGTCGACCGGTTCGGGCACGGTGATGCTTCCCGTCCAAACACCCTGGACAAAGCCGCCGGAGACCGCCGGCGTGAAGGGCACTCCGTTCGTGGAACCGAGGAAAACTACGCCGGTGTAATTAGTGAACACTCCGTTGGCGGCGTCTTCGGCAACGACTTCCACGGGGAACGGCGAATTGACAAATTTCGGCGAGGCAATGGTATTCCAGGCGAAATGATCCACTGTCACGACTAACTGGGCATTGGAACTAATGATCGAACCATAAATATTAGTGACGGCGACAGAATACTCGCCTTCATTGGCGGCCTGGACGTTGGTGAGCGTGAGGGCGCAATTCGTGGCGCCGGGCAGTGAGTTGGTGCCATTGAACATCCATTGATACGTCACCGGGGTTGTGCTGCCAACGACAACGCTAAACGTGACGCTGGAGGCTGCGGACACGGTTTGGTTCGTAGGCTGGGTGGTGATGATCGGCGGACCGGCCATGGGCGTGATATTTTGATAGATGGTCAGCGTGCCATCATAGGTGTTGGCGAAGACCAAATCCGGCCGCCCGTCACCCACTAAATCCACAAATGTCAGGCCGTCAGGATTATATCCCGCCGGCAAATCAATCCGTGTTCCCAGCGAGCTATTCGTGATGATTCCTGGCGTGCTCAGGTTCTGGAAGAGCGAACAGTTATCCGGCAATTGTGTTGTGGTGCCAATATCCGGTTTGCCATCGCCATTCAGGTCTCCAATCGCAATGTCAGCACCCCAACCATTGAGAGGGAAGATTATCGGCGGAGCCAGGGAATTGGTGGTAATGATTCCGGGCGTGCTGGTGTTGCGGTAAACCGCGACAGCCTGGCCGTTTGCAAAAGAACTGACTGATACATCGGGTTTGCCGTCCCCGTCAATATCACCGATCGCAATGCCATTCACCTGTCCCAATCCCGGGAAGTCTATATTGGATGACAAGTTTATGTTCCCCGGTGTGCTTAAATTTTGCAGGATGCCAATCGTGTCAGTCGTGCTGCCGTTCGGGTTGCCAATCACCACGTCCGGCTTGCCATCCCCGTCAATATCGCCTACGGCTAAAATATTTCCCTCAATGGAGGTCTGGAAAAAGATGGGCGCCTCAAATGAATTGGTGGTCAGAATTCCGTCGGCTGTGCTGATGTTGCGGATGACAGAAACACTGTCGTTGATATTGACTGAGACAATATCGGGCTGACCGTCTCCGTCCATGTCCGCCACCGCGACTTCAGTCGGGATGTCAGCAATCGGGATGTTAATCGGGGCGCCAAAGGTGTTGGTGCTGATTTCCCCGGGTGAGCAGAAGTTCTGGAAGACACAAACCGAGCTGAGTTCTCGGTTGGCGACGACAATGTCCAGGCGGCCATCTCCCGTCAAATCTCCGACCGCGATGCCGGTCAGTGCGTCAGTGCCGCTGACACTGGGTCCCACCGGCAATTCCACCGGCGGCGCAAACGAGGCCGGGCTTAATACGCCGTTGGTGCTAATATTACGATAGATCCAGATGGCATCGCCATAATCAACAGCTACCACAAGATCGGGCTTGCCGTCGCCATCGATGTCAGCAGCGAGCAGATGGATCGGGCCGTCCCCGCCGGGGATGGTGAAGCTCGAAGCAAAATTCGCGGAACTAAGCGTGCCGCCTCCGGGGAATGTCGGCAGGAAGGGAACGTCTGAATAGGCGGTCATGCTATTGACCGTCTCGGTGATGGGTGCATAAGTCGCTCCCACAGGCACACTCACGATCAGATTGGTGGGGCTCGCATTGCTCACGGTAGCCTGGACCGCGCCAAAATAGACGATGTTATTTGAAGCGATGGGGCTGAAGTTGAGCCCGGTGATATTCACCACCGTTCCCGTTGAACCCAATGACGGCGTAAAGGAAGTAATGACGGGTACGTTTTTGTTCGGCGGCGGGATGACGGTCAAGGTGGCATTAGAGCTGACGACTGAACCATCCACATTGGCCACCGTGACAAAATAAGTCCCTGCATTGGCCTGGGCAGCAAAGGGAATCACTAGTATGGCGTTTGTGGCACCAACCATGTTGGTCCCCTCAAAGCTCCATTGATAGCTGAGAGGCGACACTCCTGAAGCGACCACGCTGAAGGAGGCCGTAAAGCCATTGACAATGATTTGATTCGTGGGCTGGGTGGTGATGACCGGCGCTCCAACAAAAGGCGTGACATTTTGGTAGATGGTCAGTGTCCCATCGTACGAGTTGGCAAAGACAGCATCCGGCCGGCCATCACCCGACAGGTCCGCAAAGGCCAGGCCGTGGGGGTTCCACCCAGTAGGCAAATCAATCCGCGTGCCCAACGAACTATTTGTAATGATTCCCGGCGTGCTAAGGTTGCGGAACAAGGAAAAGTTATTGGGCAATTGTGTCGTGGTGGCGAGATCGGGCTTGCCGCTACCGTCGAGGTCGGCCATGGCGACTTCAGCGGCCCAACCGTTCAGCGGGAAATTAACAGGCGCGGCCAAGGAATTGCTCGTAATCGTTCCCGGCGTACTAAGATTCCGATAAACTTCCAATGATTCCCCGCTTTGGCCGGAGCCAATTACCACATCCGGTTTGCCGTCTCCGTCCACATCACCAATGGTTATGCCATTGATTTCGCCCAGGCCCGGGAAAGGAACGGGAGCGGCCAAATCGGGGTTCCCGGGCGTGCTGAGATTTTGGAATATCTCTATGGAATTGGCCGTGCCGCTGTCGGAGCTGTTGCCAACAACCACATCGGGCCTGCCGTCCCCATCAATATCTCCGACGGCGATCGTCGTCGTCCCAACAATTTCCGTCGGGAAGCTGACCGGCCGTGCAAATGAGTTGCTGCTGAGCAGTTCGCCCCCGGCATTGATATTGCGCACGATGGAAACGCTGCCGTTCAAATTGACTGTTACCAGGTCGGGCTGTCCGTCACCATCCATATCTGCGATGGCGACTTCATTCGGGACGTTGGTGATCGGAATATCAATGCGCATCCCAAAGGAATTGGTCGTGATAATTCCGGGCGAACACAAGTTTTGGAAGATGGAAACTTCATTCAAGTAATTGTTGGCCACGACAATGTCCAAATGTCCGTCTCCCGTCAGGTCGCCCAGCGCCAGGCCAAAGATGGCATCTCCCGAGCTGACTGCCGGTCCCACCGGCAATTTCACCGGCGCCGCAAACGAGGCCGCGCTCAATGTGCCGTTGGTACTGATGTTGCGATAAATCCAGACGTCATCGCCGTAATCATTGGCGACAACCAGGTCCGGCTTGCCGTCGCCGTCAATATC
Organism: Verrucomicrobiia bacterium; assembly: GCA_030042375.1. Next base: position 2,728 of record JASHZU010000117.1, on the reverse strand, counting down.
AGCGACGACGATATGAACAGGGCCATCCCCACCGTTGAGATTGAAGCTCGCGGCAAACGTGCTGGAACTAAGCGGGCTGCCGCCGGCAAAAGTCGGCAGGAAAGGAACATCCGAATAGGCCGTCAACCCGTCGACTGTTTCGGTGATGGGGGCATAAGTCGCTCCAATGGGCACGCTCACCACCAAATTTGTCGGGCTGGCGCTGCTCACGGTGGCCTGCACCGCGCCAAAATAGACGATGTTCTTTGAAACCACCGGACTGAAGTTCAAGCCACTGATGTTCACTACCGTTCCCGTTGTTCCCAGAGACGGGTTGAATGAGGTGATAACCGGCACCCCATAAGAGCTCAATACGCTTAATACGGCGTTGGAACTGACAACGGATCCGTAGGTGTTGCTCACGGTAACGTGATAAACGCCGGCATTGGCCAATTGAACATTGGTGAGAGTCAGGGTGGAATTAGTTGCCCCAATCAGATTGGTTCCGTCAAAATTCCATTGATAGCCGAGAGGTTCCGAACCGCCGGCCACAACGCTAAAACTGGCCGTTTGGCCTGCAACCACAGTTTCATTCGTCGGTTGTTGCGTGATGAACGGCGGTGTCGGCGGACATTTGCCCGCTCCGCCGGCATGATAAATCGCCGCAATTTCATTCGAGGCCAGCGCGCGGTTGTACAGGCTCAATTCATCGATCATTCCCGCAAAGGTAGAGCCATCGCCAATCGGCTGGCCGGTGCGGCGGCCGATGTTCACCGGATAGGTCGTCTGCGGGGTATAGGTTCCAAAATTACCCGAAGTGGCCACACTTCCATTCGTATAAATCAATACGGCGCCACTGCTCTTGTTATAGGTAAGCGCCACATGGGTCCAAGTGTTGGTAGGCGCAACACCGGCAGCGGTTTGAAGTACATGTCCGTTGCCGGAGGTATCTTTAATGTCGGTAAAGAGGCTGCCATCCGGGTTCGCCCACAATTCGCAGCCGTCGGTTGTCGTTGAATCCCATTCGATGATGGGCGCGCCGTCACCGGTGGTGTTGAGCGCGGATGGATTGACCCAACATTCGATCGTTAAACCGCTGCCGGTGCCGAGGTTCAGGCTCGGCGAAGCCGGGACAGAAATGTAACTGGTGCTGCCGTCGAAAACAAACGCCAGGCCAACTTCGCCGCTCGCATAGGTGAGATTGCCATTAGCGGTGCCATTATTGGTGCCGATGATATCGTCGGTATTGTCCTCTCCCGGCCACCAGGCAACGATATTTGTCGGCGGCGGGTCGCATGTACCGAGAGGAATGACGGTCAACGTGGCGTTGGCGCTATTGGTCGCGCCGTATTCATTGGACACGAGCACCGCATACGTTCCCGCCTCACCCAGCTGCACGTCATTCAAGGTGAGCGTGGCGTTCGTCTCGCCCAGCAAGTTCGTTCCATCAAAGATCCATTGATAGTTCAGCGGCTCTGAACCGCCAGCCACAACGCTAAAGCTGGCCGTTTGGCCTGCCGTCACGGTTTCATTCGTCGGTTGTTGCGTGATGAAGGGCGGCACAGGCGTCGGCGGACATTTACCCGCCCCACCGGCGTTATAAATGGCGGCGATTTCATTCGAGGAAAGCGCGCGATTGTACAGGCTCAATTCATCAATCATTCCCGCATAGGTATCGCCATCGCCAATCGGCTGGCCGGTGCGGCGCCCGATGTTCACCGGATAAGTCGTCTGTGGGGTATAGGTTCCGAAATTACCCGAAGCGGCTACACTTCCGTTCGTATAAATCAACACGACGCCGTTACTCTCATTATAAGTGAGGGCCACATGGGTCCAGGCATTGGTAGGTATGACACCGGCGGCGGTTTGAAGCGTATGCCCGTTGCCGGAGGTATCCTTGATGTCAGTAAAGAGACTGCCGTCGTTGTCCGCCCAGAATTCACAGCCGTCGGTCGTCGCGGAATCCCATTCGATGATGGGCGCGCCGGAACCAGTCATGTTGAGCGAGGATGGATTGACCCAGCATTCGATCGTCAAACCGCCGCCGGTGCCGATGTTCAAACTCGGCGAAGCCGGGACAGAAATGTAACTGGTGCTGCCATCGAAAACAAATGCCAGGCCCACCTCGCCGTCTGCATAGGTGAGGTCGCCGTTGGCGGTGCCGTTATTGCCGCTGATGATGTCGTCGGTGTTGCTCTCGCCGGGCCACCAGGCAACGATGTTCGCGGGCGCAGGATCACAGGGCGGAAGAGGATTGACCACCAAAGTGGCGTTAGCGCTATTGGTCGAGCCATATTGGTTGGAGATTGTGACCGCATAGGTCCCGGCCTGGTCAAACTGCACATCCGTCAAAGTGAGCGTGGCGTTCGTCCCGCCCAGCAGGTTCGTGCCATCAAAAGTCCATTGATAGCTCAGAGGCGGTGAACCGCCGGCGACGACCGTGAAATTGGCCGTTTGACCTGTGATCACGGCTTCATTCGTCGGTTGCTGCGTGATGAACGGCGGCGTGGGCGGAGGCGGACATTTGCCTGCGCCACCGGCATTATAAATAGCAGCGATTTCATTCGAGGAAAGCGCGCGATTGTACAGGCTCAATTCATCAATCATTCCCGCATAGGTATCGCCGTCGCCAATCGGCTGGCCGGTGCGGCGGCCGATATTCACCGGATAGGTCGTCTGCGGCATAAAGGTGCCGAAATTGCCCGAGGCGGCCACGCTGCCGTTGGTATAGATGAAAACATTCCCGCTG
>JASHZU010000018.1 GCA_030042375.1 Verrucomicrobiia bacterium | reverse complement strand
TGGAAGCGGTCTGACCGACAATGGAATCACTGCTACTGGTCACAGTCAGGGTGGCCGGGGAACTGGTATTGCTGCCGTAGGAGTCGCTCACAATGACAACATAGGTGCCAGCGTTTTTACTCCCGGCCGATTTTATGGCCAACGTGTCGGTGGAACCGGAAATTTTCTTTCCGTTGAGCTCCCACTGATACTTGGTGTTTGTGGGGCCGAAGACCGTCACAGTGAATTCAACCGGGCTTTTGGTCGTAACGCTTTGACTGACGGGTGACTGCATGATCAGGGGAGCGGTCACCAGAACTGTCGGCTCACCCTCGAAAGTCGAACTCCAGCCGGTGGTCTTGGGCAGATAGTAAACGTTCAGTGTGTTGTTGCCCAGGAAGACATCGGAATCAACGCTGGTTGGAGCGTCGCCCATGAAAAAGACTCCTTCCAGGGCGGTGCAGCCGGAAAAAGCCTCGTAGCCAATGCTGGTCAATTTGTCCGGAATGGTGACGAGGAGCAGGTTGGTACAGTCCAAAAAGGCGTCGTCCCCGATGCTGGTCACGTCCGACGGTATAGTGATGGCGGTCAATCCTGTATCGGCGAAACTGTAATTCCCGATGAGCGTGACGGATTTAGGGAGTGTGATGCTGGCCAAAGCGATGCACCCTTGGAACAAATAATTTCCAATTGCGGTAATTTTGGTGGGAAGAGTAACTTCTCTCAGGCTGGTACAGCCGGAAAACGCATAGTCACCCAGGCTGGTGACGTTTTGCGAAATATCCACATTTGTCAGGCTGGTACAATTCTGAAAGACGCTGTTTCCAATGGTTTTTACGGCCGATGAAAACGTCAGACCAGACAGGCTGGTGCACCCGAAAAAGGATTCGTCGCCAATGGTTTTAACGGAGCTGGGCAGGGTGATGGCCACCAGCGAAGCACAGCCGGAAAAGGCGTTGTTTTCAATGGTCTGGGTGCTGCCGGGAATGGTGAAGTGCACCAGGGCGGAGCAATCCGAGAAAGCATAGCTGTCAATATCTTCGACGCTCTTGGAAAGAGTCACGCTGCTCAAATTGGTGCAACCGGAGAACATTCCCTCGGAAATAACCGTTACTTTCGTGGGCAGAGTGATTGACGCCAGGCTGGTGCAGCCGGCAAAAGCGTCATCTCCAATAGTTTCGAGATCGGTATCGCCTGAAAAACCGACCAAACTGGAGCAGCCCGAAAACGTGTAATTGCCAATCGACGTTACTTTGTCGGGCAGACTGATGGTCTGCAAGCTGGTGCATCCGGAAAAAGCGTAATCGCTGATGCTCGTGACGCTCGCCGGGATGATGACGGAAGTCAAATTGGAACAATCCAAAAAGACATTCTCGGCAATCGTCGTGAGTTCATCGGGAATGGCGATGCCTTGCAGACCGGAATCGCCGGAGAAAGCCGCGTAGCCAATGCTCGTAATGCTGTTGGGAAGACTGATAGCGTCCAGGTTGGTGCAACCAAGGAAGGCATACTCGCCAATGCTTTTGATGCCGTCCGGGACGATCACATTCGTCAAGGAGGTGCAACCCGAGAACACCTCGTTCCCGATGTTGGTGAGGCTGCTGGGAATGACAAAATCAGCCAGGTTCGTGCAGCCGGAAAACGCCGCATCCCCGATGGTGACCACGCCATTGGGAACGGTCAGGCCGGGCAAATTCACGCAGCCATAAAATGCCGCGTCTCCGATGGTTGTTATACTCTGGGAAAGGACGGCGTTCGTCAGGTTGAGGCTGCCGGCGAAGGCGTATTCGCCAAGGCTGGTCACGCCGTCGGACACCTGGACGGCCGAAAGATTCACGCACTGATAAAACGCGTAAGCGGCAATGCTCGTCACACTGCTGGGAACAGAATAGCTTCCGCTAAAACCTCCCGGGCACTGGATCAGGGTGGCCTGGCTTTTGTCCAGCAACACGCCATTCGCACTGCTATAGTTCGTGTTGAGCGTGCTGACATCAATTTCGACTAGGTTCGTGCAACCTGAAAATACATTGGTTCCAATGCTGGTCACACTGTTGGGAATGCTCACCTCCGTCAGCGTATAACAGTCATAGAAGGCGGCATTCCCGATGCCCACCACGGAAAGGCCACCCAGCGTATTCGGAATAGCGACCTCTCCGCCCGTGCCGCTGTATCCGATAATCGTGATGGTGTTGTGATTCGTGGTGCATATGAATTGCGCCTGCACGGTAGCGGGCAAAGCCAGCAGCAGCAGCAAAAGAAATGATTTCCTTAGATGAGCAAGACGGCCCACAAAACGAAAAAATTCCAGCTTTAATGCCCGAAACAAACTTTCAGCAATCATCTCAGTACAACTAGGTTACAAATCAAGTCCATGCAAAAATACCATCCCGCATATTCGAAATAAAGCTAAAGCTAAAGCTGAAACTTTGTTCGCGGCAGATGGGAGCAGGGAGATGGCGAGCCGAAACTCCAAAATTCAAGCTCCAATCACCGGTGGCTTTCGTCCTTATTCGCCTGCACAGATCTCAGACAAGAACCACGCGCGGCGCTCCGTTTCGTCAATCCAGTTCTCAATCAGGCTGGCGGTCGCCACATCGCCGTGGCCGTCGCAAATCTCATGCACGTCTCGTAAAGAGGCAGCCAGTTCCTTGTTGCTCGCGAGCAGGTCCCCCAGCATTTCAATCGCGTTCAAGCCTTCCTCATCGTTGTCTGACACACGCTGGTGGCGGGCGATGTCCCCGATGGAGCGCAGTGTTGTTCCGCCCAGTTTGCGGGCACGTTCGGCGATTTCGTCCGTCATCTCAAAGATTTGGTCGCCGTGCTCGTCCAGCAGGAGGTGATAATCCCGGAAATGTCTTCCGGTCATGTGCCAATGAAAGTTCTTCGTCTTCACGTAGAGCGCAAAGACGTCAGCCAGCAACGGCTTCAGCGCAGTACAGATTTCGTCAGCGGCGTCCTGGCCGAGATCGGGGGTAACGGCATTTTCAATCGTATGGTTTCTTTTCATAGTGTCTCCTTTTATATTGTTCGACGACTCCTCTACAGTTTATCAAGCTTGAGGGTTTATCAAGTGCAAAAATGCGCTACTGCGATAATACTTCCAAAACCCGCCGCAGTTCTTCATCTGTATTGTAAAAATGCGGCGAGATGCGGAGGTAATTTCTTCCCGTGCGGTTTACCCGCAGGGACGTCGCAATTTTTGCATCGGTCAGCTTCTTATGCAGGGCCGTCATATCTTTGCTGGTGTGGAAGAACGAAATAATGCTTCCCGCGTTCTCCGCTTTGGCATCGGCGTTTAAAACCGTAAAGCCGCGCAATTGCAGTTCCGGCACGAACCACGCGCGCTTGCGCAAGAGTTCGGTACTAATGTTTTCGACGCCCAACTCCAACGCCATTTCCATCGACGCGATCAAGCCGGTCACGCCTACCAGGTTTTGCGTTCCCACTTCATACTTTTTGGCGTCATGACGAAACTCAATCTTTTCCTGCGCTACAAAATTTGGATTGCGAACGTTATGCCAGCCGTAAATCGGCGGGCTTAATCTCTCCTGGATTTCGCGGCGCACATAGAAAATGCCCGCGCCGCAGGGGCCCAGCAGCCATTTGTGCGCGTCTGCCGCTAAAAAATCCACGCGCTCCACCGTCGTCGGAAAAGCGCCAAGCGTTTGGATGGCATCGAGGCAAAACAGGATGCCCCGCTCACGCAATAGTTTCCCGATTGCGTCGAATTCCAGCCGGAAGCCGCTTATGAAATGGCAGGACGCCAGCGCCACGAACCGTGTGTTCTCATCGATTTGCCCGGCCACATCGCGCGGGCGGATAACCCCCAGGCCGCGGGTGTTGATCAGGCGCACCTCGACATTCTTTTCTGCCAGCGCCATCCATGGATACACGTTGGACGGGTAATCGTCGTGATAGATGA
>JASHZU010000116.1 GCA_030042375.1 Verrucomicrobiia bacterium | reverse complement strand
TCGTTGGCACTGTTGATGTAGAAGATGACGTATTTGTCCCCGGCTTTGACGATTTTGACGTTGTGGACGCGGGACTTGTCCCAATGGTCGGGGCGTTTTTGGAGCAGGACGGACTGGAACTGATAAGGCCCGAAGAGATTCGTGGAGGTAGCGAGGACGCATTCGGAGTAGCGGGTCCAGCCGCCCATGCCGTATTGAGCAGGCCAGCGCGAGGCGACCATATTATAGGTGTCACCAATTTTGATGACGGAGGAGCACCAGAGAAAATAACCGTCCATGGCAAAGCCGCCGTTCTTGACGGCGGGCAGCATAAAATCGGCGAGCTTTTCGGGGACGGAGTTAGTGTCCGCAGCCGGCGCGGTGCTGCCATGGAAACAAAGGGCGATGGCGAAAAGGGCGGAAAAGAAAGGCAGGCGTAATGACATAAACGCGGGAACGGTAGCAGATGATTTTGGAGTGCGGCAAACAATTTTAGGGCAAGGCAATTTTTAATTTTGAATTTTTAGTTTTGAGTTTAGCTCGCCCTCACCCCGGCCCTCTCCCCCAGGAGAGGGGGAAGCTGCTGAACCAGCACAGTTTGCGCTTGAGCTATGTTTCGTATTCAGAATCGCAAAAAATGATAAAACGGCTGGCGGTTCAGGAAGGTTTCGAGCCTTTGCGTTCGAGGAATTTGAGGGTGGCCTCGGTGCGGGATTGGACGTGGAGTTTTTCGTAGATGGAGTGCTGGTGGGACTTCATCGTATTGAGGGTGATGCCGAGTTGGTCGGCGATTTCCTTATAAAAATAGCCGCGGGCGAGGAGGGTGAGGATCTCTTCTTCGCGTTGCGTAAGTTTGGCGGTGTCGGGCCGAGGTTCTTTAATCTCGTGAAAGTAGGTGACAACTTTGCGCGCAATCTGCATGGACATGGGCGCGCCGCCGGAGTGGACTTGTTGAATGGCCTGGAGGAGTTCTTCGGCGGGCATTTCTTTGAGCAGATAGCCGTTGGCGCCGGCGCGGAGGCAATTAAAAATGAGGTCGGATTCCTGGTAGGTGGTCAGGATGAGCACGGGCAAATTGGGCATGACGGACTTGAGCTTGGAGACGCATTCGATGCCGCTCATGCCGGGCAGTTTGATGTCGACGACGACGACGTCCGGGCGATCGGCCGGGACGATGCCGCGCACAGCTTCTTCGCCGCTGGCGTAGGCGTTGAGGAGGCGCAGTTGGGGTTCGCCACTAAGGAGGGCAACGAGATTTTTCCGTGTGCCGGGATTGTCTTCCACGATGGAGACGGAAATGGGCATGGCTGTCATCCTGTCGGTTGAGGATATTTCAGGCAAGGAAATTGAGGGCGTCGAGTTCATGTGACATTCGGTTTGGGAAAGATGAGGGAAACGCGCGTGCCGGTGGCGGCGGAGCTTTCGATAGTGGATTGTCCGCCGATATCGGCCATGCGCTGGCGCATGTTGGGCAGGCCATCGGCAAATTCGCCGTTAGTCCCGTTTTTTAATCCGCGGCCGTTGTCTTCGATGACGATGGTGAGGATTTCGCCGGTGACGGTGACGCGGAGCCAGACTTCATTGGCGCCGGCGTGGAGGATGACGTTGTTCAACGCTTCTTTGACGGCGAGGAATAAATTATGGCGCGCTTCGGGCGAGATGGCCCAGTTGCCGGGGCGGTCCGGCAAGTCCACGCGACAACGGATGCCGGCGCGGGAAAGAAATTCGATGGCAAACTGCGCGAGATAATCAATCAAGTGGGGAAGAGAATCGTTGCGTGGGTTAACGGCCCAAACGATTTCGTCCATGGAATTGATGAGTTGGCGTGTGGCAGCAAGGCCTTCCTGGCCGAGGTGCTCGACTTTCTCCGGCGTGGTGCGGTTTCGCTGGGTCAATTCAAAGAGCAATTTGATTTGCGTGAGGCTGCCGCCCAAATCGTCATGAATGTCGCGCGCAATACGGGAACGTTCTTTGTCGAGGGCGGCTTGCTGTTCGAGGGTCTGCAATTTCATCCGCAGGCGTTTGAAGGAAACGTAACGGACGATGGCGATGACGACAGCAGTGAAGAGGACCACGACGGAAGTTTGAAACCACCACGTCTGCCAAAAGAACGGGAGCACTTTAAATCTCACGGAGATGGCGGGACTCCACGGGGTATCGCCATTTTGCCCGCGCACAAGAAATTCATAATCGGCGGCGGGCAAACGCGAGTAGCTCATCGACCATGGGCCGGATACAGGGGTCCAGTTGTCATCAAAGCCCACGAGACGGCATTGGAAGTGAATATTTTCCGGCGCGCTAAAACAGAGCGCGGTAAAATCAAATTCCAGCCGGTGAAAGTCCGGCGGCAGTTCCAGTTTGGTGGTGGCAAGGCCGAGATCGGCGCCCTGGGTCACGGGCATGGTCCCGCCGTAGGAGGCAATGACCTGGTCATCGACGACAACTTGCTTCAATAAAACCGGCGGCGGTTCGGAAGCTTCCTGGAGATTATCGAGGTTTACCACGGCCAGCGCGCTTAGGGTGGGGAACCAAAGGCGATTGTCCTGGCTGCGGAGGACATTGGGCGAGACGCCGAAACTGGCTTGCAAGCTAGGCAGGGCGTTGCCTTCTCCATAATGAACGGAAAGGACACGTTGAGCGCGGCCGTCCGCGACATCGTCCAAATCATCCTGGCGCACTTTAAAAATGCCGCGGTCGGAACCGAACCAGAGCCAGCCGCGGCCATCGGAAACGATTTGCGAAAGGTAGCTGTTATATAAACCTTCGGGGATGGAAATCCTGGCAAAGTGCCCATCTTTGAAGCGGCCCAGTCCCCAGCCGGCGTAACCAATCCAGAGAGCGCCGTCCGGCGTGGCGGCCAGCGAGCGAATGGAAGTATAGAAACCCGAAATATTTCTGGTTTCGTCCGTGGTGGTATCGGTGGAAACTTGCAGCAGCAAACCTTTGGAAGTGCCAATCCAAATTTTGCCTGCGGCATCTTTGCATAGGGCACGCGGAACACCGGCGTTGGCGGGAAGATTCATGGTGATTAATTGGCCCTCATGAAGGCGCTGCACCAAATCGGGATCTTCCACGACAATCCATAAATCGCCGTTGGTCTCCGCCAGCAGGCCGCGGACGACGTGCCCGATGAAACCATTCGTGGCTTGCCAGGTGGTAAAGCGGCCATCGCGCAAATAATCGAGCTGATGATTCTGGGTCCCAATCCAAACGCCTCCGTTATTGTCCGCCGCAACACAGGTGGCCCGCACAGCGGGCCAGTTGGTTTGGTCGGAAATAATCTGCCAGGTTTCATTGGTCAGGCAGGCGAGCGAACCACTTTGGGTGGTGGCCCAAATGTTTCCGAAAGAATCTTCGCTCACGGAAGCGATGGCGCCGAAGGGCAGGCCGGTGGATTGGTTCTCCAGGGTGAAGGCGCGCGGGCGAATCCGGTCCAAACCGCCGCCGCCCGTGCCGACCCAGAGATCGCCTTCCCGGTCCTGCAAGAGGCTGGAGATGTAAGGGTGGGAGGAGGGAATGCTTTCGAACCTTGTCCCATCATAACGAAACAAACCATCGGCGGCGGTGCCAATCCAGACTGCGCCGCTTTTGTCTTCGAACAGGGAAGTGGGTTGCGTGCCG
>JASHZU010000115.1 GCA_030042375.1 Verrucomicrobiia bacterium | reverse complement strand
CGCGCCGAACCTTCTTTGTGAGGTTACGTTTTTAAACCGCGAATTGATTAATAGGGATCGTCAACGTGAGAACCCGAGCCGCTGAAGCTGGCAGATAGGACTCCTTCATCATAGTAACCAACCGGCATTTCGAAGTTTCCTGCCCCATGTGGCATACTGTAACTCTCATCATCATTATCATAATTTATTTTGTCTGTGGTCAGGCCATAGATTCTGAAAAAATAGTCGCCGTCATAACTTTCGTAGTAAAAATAGCCTTGACTGAAAACCCAATTATACGTGTCCGAAGTTCCACTCACAAAACCCTCATAAGAATAACCATACCACGGCTCAAAATAAAGCTCGTAATCGCCGCCAGGTCCTACGGAAGCATCCTGGTAGTATTCCCCGTTCGAGAGTAAAATAAAAAAATAGTCGTTGTCCAAGCCATCCTTCACCAATTGCGCGCCGGAGGGCAGAGTTTCGAAATATGCGCCGGCGACCAGGTTCAGCAAATCTTTGTTATTCATGCTGACCGTCTTAAATGACTCGCCACCATCATAAACCGTAAGAGTCGCCGAAAAATTGACCGACTCATATCCGTTTGGTATCACTGCACGGGCGTTCATCGCGCATAATCCCAGCGCGGCCATTCCACAGAATAATGCTAATTTTTTCATGTCGCTCCTTCTTAATTAATTTCCTGAGTTAATTGTTTGGACCACCTATCCAGACTAAAAACCACCTTAATAAACGGAGCGGCCTTGTCAACATTATTTTAAGAACAAAATAAGTACTTCTCATTAAGCGCGTTACAAGGCGTGCATGGCCAATTCTAATGAGGCGCAAAGTGGAAATTTCGGTTTTATCCCCGTAACCGTTCCGTCACTTGTCCCCGAATTTCAAACCGCGTATGATGGGGGGTGGGATGGTCAAACCAAGATTGAATATGATGAAAGCGGTCCTGGCAAAAATCGCCTTTTTAACGGGAGTGTTGTTCACCCTCACCGCCGCGGCGCAAACCCGCTATTCAAACACGGTCTGGATTTCCACCAATGCCACGGGAAATTTGTATCCGAATGGCGGCACGCTGGACAGTCCATTGGACGGCTCCACGGCCGCCAATTTCGACTATAATATCAGCAACCTGCCGCCCTATTGCACGATTCACCTCCTGCCGGGAACCTTTCAAGAGGAACCGGTTCTTGGATATGGCTATGTCAAATCAGGGCAAAAATATATCGGCAGCGGGATGGACGTAACCATCGTTCAATTGGTTGCTTCGGTCGGCGACGGAGGAACCGTATTTGAAAATTATGACGATAGTCCCGGTTATAATGTCACCAATGCGGAAATTTCCGACCTGACAGTGGACGCCAACGGCACGGCCGGGGCAAATTACGCGCACGGCGGCATTGAGGTGTATGGCACCGAAAACGCGGTCAGGAGAGTAAAGGTCATCAATACCTACGCGCCACCCCGGCCTGAAGAAACCGGCGGCATTGGGCTCAACAATTATTTTCTGGCCCATAGTGAAGGAAACATCATCGAAGAATGTGAAATCACGAATCACCTTGGCGGAAATATCACGGCGATGGGCTTTGCCGGCGGTTCGAGCGGCGCGTCCATCAGCGGCATCATCCGGGGAAACCGAATTTTCCTTGCGCCCAACCCCAGGTACGCGGAAGAGGCCATTAATAATTCCTGGGCGTACGATACTTTGATCGAAGGGAATTATGTTAATGGCGCCATTTGCGGGATTTATTCAGATACTGGCGGTTATACGAACGTGATGATCGCCCACAATACCTTTAAGAACGTTTATCAGGGCGTAGGTATGGTGGTCAATAATTCTCCAGAGAAAAATATCACCGTGGCTTTCAATAATATCGAGCTGGCCCCCACGACCACCTACGCCACCGCGGGATTCAATTTTTGGGGCGGCATTTTGACCAACGTTTTTATTTTTGGAAATACTATCAGCTTCACCGGCCCAGGACCCAGCACAGCCATGGCGATTGCCGCGGACAATATTACGGGCCTGACGTTCGCGGACAACTCGATTGATTCGGTGATTGCCAGCAACCAGGCGGCTTTGACGCCGTACCGTTTTACGAACGTGGTCAATCTGAACATGGATAATAATTACGATTTGTTTGGAAATTATCTCTATAGCCTGAATATCCCCACCCTCGGCGGCGTGCCAGTGACCCCATTTGGCGTGGATCTCGCCAGCAGCGCGGAGGCCTCATCGGCTTTGACGAACCTGGGATTGCCCGGCAATCCGGCGGAACTCGTTACGAATAACGAAACCGGTGTCACCCTGGGCGGCACCTTCAGCGGCGATGGCAGCGGACTGACCAATCTGAACACCGCGCCATTCAGCGCCCTGGCCTTTGGAACCATGACAGGTCCGCCCGGCCAATTCTATTTAATCAATTCCGCAGGGTGCACCCTTACAAACGGAAGCGGCCGCGTTGGCATACAATTTACGCGGCCGGCGGCAAATACCTCTTATGTGCTTTTGGGAAATATACCGGCGCCAGGCACGCAAAATCTGACCTGTTATACCAATGGTTTCACTTTTCTCCCCAGCGCTACGAGTTATTCTTTCGCCGTCTTTTCGCAGTAGATTGAAGACAATCTACCTTCAAATCATTGCCCTGTGGGAGGCGCATTAAAATTGAGGGGAGGTAACGTCAGAAATTTGGCCGCCTGAAGCATCTCAATCTGTTCATCCGTATCTGTTGAATTTATGGCAGTCGCTTTCAAGGCCGGAATCGCATTGGTGCTGCCGAACTGTTTCGTCGCCTCAATGGCCGCTTCCCGCACGTCTTTTTCCGAATTGGTCAAATCCACTAAAATATTGGAGAGCGATTGCGGGTCGCTGTTCCGGGACCAATCCTGGAGGCGATCAATCTCCGCCTGCGCCGCTGCCTGCTGTTGTTCGGGGGTCAGGACTGGCGCGGGCGGCGGCGCGGCAACCGACGCAGGCGGCGGGACTTCACTGGTCGTCACATTGGGCGCTGGCGCGGGTGCTGCCGCAGCAGGAGCCGGCGTCGCTTTTTCCGCCGGCCGTTTCAAAAGCACCGCTGCTCCGATTACCACAAAGGCAAACAGCATCAGACCCAGAACAAACTTTGGTCTCATGGCGCTCCACAATAAATAAAAAACCCGGGACAGGCAACGCCGTCCCGGGTTGGATTGATAAGATTGAATCGTCAGGGCTATTGGGCAAAGGTGGCTTTTCCACTCGTGACCAGGAACCCGTAGACATTTTCATACGCCAGGTTACCCATTCCGGTCAGCGAAATGGTCCCGCTGCTGATATCATATGCTTTATCTGGATCTTTTGAGCTTCCAATGGTTAAACTCGCGGTCAAAATGCCGCGGATTTCCACCGCCGACGAATTTTGGCCAACCGCGTCATCGAAATCTCCCTGCGCCAGGTAGTTGCTCCAGAAAATATCCGGATCATCCGCATCATCATAACAGTAGGGATCATCATGGAAATAAAGCAAACCCGTGGCTGTTAAAGTCGCCGAACCCTGGCCGGCATTCTTACCACTATTGCTAATTTTATAAGAGGCAATGCCGCCAAAAGGAGCTCCGGGAACAGATATCTGCGCGACAATACTGTCATTAACAAAGCCAAACTGAATATTATCATCGCTGTTGAAGTCGAAGTAATTTGTGCATTGGGTGTCCAGTTCCACCCAACTGAAATACTCGCCGTTTGCATCAAAGCCGCTCAGCGGCCAATAAACCCCGGACTTGTTGGTCACGTAAAAAGTTCCTTCGACCAGCCCGTCGCTATTACCCGGGTTAAAAACAATGTATCCATTGGCCGGCACATTGGTGGAAGCAATGGCGCCGCCTGACCACCCGGAAGCATTGGCCAGTGCATTGGAAATAATGGTGTAGATCTGCTTGTTGCTGAAGGATGACGATGATGTGGTCCCGATAAGTGCCGTTGAGGTTGTTTCGTTGGTCTTTTGAATTTCCGCCGTGCCGCTGACGGTTATAACTAAATTCGATGCCTCCGTGCTCCCGGCAGTAAATGCCAGCGCGCCCGCCACCACGCCCAACAATATGAATTTTTTCATTTTTATCTCCTTACATTGTTAATTGTTTGGTTCGCCTGTTTTTCGCACTCACTGAACCACCTTCCGGGATATATTGTTAAAACGAGCGGCGCTTTTTGTCAATACTTTTTGGGAAATTCATCATCACCATCCAAATAAAAAACCCGGGAAAGGCAACGCCCGTCCCGGATGTTTCAGATTAATCAGAGCCCAATGATGGGCAGCTCGACATGATTTCTCGTGTCGAACCCAATGCGCACCGGAATTCTGTTATGGTGTAGCTGTTAGAGTGGTACTGCCAGAGCCGCTGAGACTGCCCGTGATAACCATATTGGTGTCTACAGAAGTTCCATCAAAAGTTCCATCACCCGCTCCATTGGGCAGGCTGAATGATTGCGTTTCCGTGTATTCTAAAGTTTTGGAATTGGGAGTGCTGTCGGTCTTGACGCTGGTCGACAATCCGGTAAGATAGAACTCAATCCCTGAGCTGCCAAGG
>JASHZU010000017.1 GCA_030042375.1 Verrucomicrobiia bacterium | reverse complement strand
CGTCGCCTTTACGAAACAAAACGGCAAGCCGTAGCGCGTCGTGCCGGTGGGACCGTAACGAAAGATTTTATCGGGGACGCAACGGACTACGCCGCCGGCGCTGCCGGTTTCTTTTTGAGTTTGGCAGCGGCGGTTTTGCGCTTGAGGTAGTTAATGCGGCGTTTTCTTTTTAACACTTTGTTGTATTGTCGTCCCATAATACTTTACTTTGTTCGCGTAATGCGGTTTTGTAGCAGTAATATGAAAGTTTATTGGCCACGATTCAATCTCTTTTTCGCGCTGGCGGCGCTGGCTTGGCTGCCTTGCGGTTGCCAATCCACTTCCAGCCTGAACCCTTTCAAAAAAAGCGATCCGACGTCAGTCGTGCGCATCCACATAGAACTGGCGGCGAACAATGTCGCCGGCGGACAACTGAGCACAGCCGAAACGATTTCGCTGCTTCGGGCGAACCCGGTGTCGGTGACGATTGACAAAGACCCAATTTTAACGGAAGGCAACCTGGTGGCGGCCAAGGTGATTTCCACGCCGGAAGCGCCGGCGATCGAATTGCGATTTGACAGCAATGGCACGTGGATTCTTGAACAATATTCGGCGGAGAATCCCGGGCGCCATTTTGTGATTTTTGGGCAATGGGGCGATGACTTGAAGAACAGCCGGTGGCTGGCCGCGCCGCTCATCACGCAGCGCATCAATGACGGAATCATTTCGTTCACGCCGGACATGTCGAAGGACGAGGCCGACCTGTTCGTAAAAGGGCTGAACACCTACGCCAAACAATTCCAAACCAGCCCGACAGAATGATTTCTTTCGACTGCGGCGGACAGGGCGGATAATTTCAGTTTTCTGACATGCTTTTCATGAATTTTTTTTGGCGCGGCCTTTTGCCGGCGATTTTATTTTGGGGCTTCCGTCTTGGGGCGCAGACACCGTTTCAATTCCCCACAGCGAATCATTATTTATACACGCCCGGGGCGGAGTTGAAATTTTTTGCACCCACGGAACCGGACAAGCCCTGGACGAGCGGCAGCTTTGGCTGCGTACGCGATTACGGCCACCGGATGCATGAGGGCCTCGATATCCGGCATTTGCAAACGGACCGCCGCGGCGAGCCGACCGACCCCGTGATGGCCACCGCGGACGGCACGGTGGTTTACATCAGCACGCGCCCGGCGCTTTCGAATTTTGGAAATTATATCGTCCTTCGGCACGAGATCCAGGGCATGGAAATTTATTCGCTCTATGCGCATTTGAGCGCGATCCAGGCCGGGCTGGCAGTGGGCCAACCGGTCAAAGCCGGCCAGGTCATCGCCAAAATGGGACGCACGTCCAATGCTGAAGTCATCGAGCAATGGCGCGCGCATGTCCATTTCCAATTGAATCTCCTATGCAACGACAATTTTGCATCGTGGTGGCGGCAGGCCTCGCCGGGTGAACGCAACGACCATGGC
Source organism: Verrucomicrobiia bacterium (assembly GCA_030042375.1). The sequence continues at coordinate 4,213 of JASHZU010000017.1, read as the reverse complement.
GAATGGAACGGACATAACCTGTTGGGCCTGGATCCCCGGGAAATTTTGCTGGATGAACAAAAAGGAAATTTCAACCTGCTTAATTTTATCCGGAGCCAAACGGAGTTGTGCCGCGTGCTGGTGCGCGTGACAAATTTTCCCTTCCTGAAACGGTATCCCATGCTCGTGCTGCCCAACCCGGTGGCCCAAAAAGAAGGCGTGGCGGGCTATGAAATCGCGTTGAATTTCAACGGCGTGCCGTTCGCCCTGATGCCGCGCGCGGAATCGGAAATCAAGAGCCGCGCGAAATTTCAATTGCTGTCGGTCAATGAGCCCGTGGAACTGGCCAACCCGTGCTTTGGGTTGCTCACCAGACGCGGCGGGCACTGGCAGCTTGCAAACGAGGGGCTGCGCGAACTGGAATTGCTGACGTACCAGTAATTTTAGGATTGACGCGCGGCGCGGATGCAGGCGGACTGGTTCTCACCCGATGGGACGGACCACAATTATCCTCATCATCTTTGGGCTGACGTATCTTGGAATCGCGATTGGCCGCATCCCGGGATTGAAGCTGAATCGCCCGGGCATCGCGTTGCTGGGCGCGATTGCGATGATGATTTTTGGCCGGGTAACGACGGCGGACGCGGTTAAGTACATCAATTGGCCGACGATTTTCTTGCTGTTTGGCTTCTTCGTTATTTCCGCGCAGCTCCGGCTTTCGGGGTTCTATGACGTTGTGGCGACGCGCCTTGCCAGCCAGCTCGACCATCCCGCGCGATTTCTTTTCATCCTGATGCTGGCGAGCGGCGTGCTTTCCGCCTTCCTGAATAACGACGTCGTTTGTTTTGTGTTTGCGCCGATTACCGCCGTGGCGCTGGTGCGCAAACAAATCAATCCCATTCCGTTTTTGATTGCGCTGGCCATTGCGAGCAACCTGGGCGCGGGAGCCACGCTGATCGGCAATCCGCAAAACATGATGATCGGCCAGGTCGCGCATCTCAGTTTCGGCGCGTATCTGCTGTGGAGCATCGTGCCGGTGATTTTTGCGATGGCCGCGGCTTATGGCATCATTTGGTTCATGTCGCAAAAGAACCTGCAGGCGGCGGCGTCAACACCCGCGCAATCGTCACAGCAAACCTATCCGTATAACCAAAATCATACGATTAAAGGAATGGTCATTTTAGCCGTAGTTATCGGTTTATTTTTCTCGCCGCTGCCCAAGGAAGTGATTGCGCTGGCGGCGGCGGGCATCCATTTGGCCAGCGCAAAATTTCGCACCGAAGATTTGCTAGGCCTGGTGGATTGGCCCATTCTGGTATTGTTCATGGGACTGTTTGTCGTTACGGGAGCCTTCCAATCCACCGGCTGCGGCGCGCAGGCTGTTCATCAACTGGCGCAAAGCGGCTTTAACCTCAATGCGCCGGTCACCCTGGTTTTGGCTACCGCGTCGCTTTCCAATCTCATCAGCAACTCGGCCGCGATCATGCTGCTGCTCCAGGTGACGAACCTCGCGCAACATCCCATCCCCTATCTCCTGGCCCTGGGCAATAGTTTTGGCGGCAACCTGATTATTATCGGTGCGATCTCGAATATCATCGTCGTCCAGCAGGCGCGCGAGTTGGGAATCAAAATTAAATTCTGGGAATTTGCGCGGCTGGGTATCCCGGTAACGCTCATCGCGCTGGCGGGACTGATCGCCTGGGCAATCCTTATCAATTGAAAATTATGGACATCAAACAAGCCACTACGGCATACGAAACCTGGCTCGGCAAAAAAATTCCGCTCCTCGCCGAGGATTTGAAATTGAAACATCAGCGCATGGCCGAGGGTGTTTTTCCATTTTTGCGCGCGACGTATTATCGCTGGGCGCAACTCTGGCCGGAAAATTGCCCTGAACTGGTGAAGTCGCCGCCGGTGCTGGGCGTGGGCGATTTGCACGTGGAAAATTTCGGGACGTGGCGGGACTCGGAAGGGCGGTTGATTTGGGGCGTCAACGATTTCGACGAGGTTTGTGAAATTCCGTATGCGGTTGATTTGGTACGCCTGACGGTCAGTTCCTTCCTGGCAACCAAAGAAGGAACCGGCGTGACGGAACCTCTGGATGCCTGCGCCGCGATTTTGGATGGCTATACGACCGGCATCGAGCGCGGCGGCCGGGCGTTTGTGCTGGCGGAAGAACATCACGGGTTGCGCGACCTTGCGTTGAACGAACTGCGCGATCCGGTCCGGTTTTGGGACAAGCTTAACCACTGGCCCAGGGCGGAAAAAGTTCCGCCCGACGTCAAAGCCATTTTAACGCGCGCGCTGCCGGAGCCGGTGAAAGACTGCCAAATTCTGCATCGCCAGGCTGGTTTGGGGAGCCTGGGACGGCGGCGTTTTACGCTCGTGACGCAATGGCGCGGCGGCTATATCGCGCGCGAGGCCAAGGAACTGGTTCCCTCTGCGTGGCATTGGATGGACCAAAAACAAAGTCCGAAAATTTTTTATGAAGCGGCCATTACGCGCGCGGTGCGTGTTTTGGACCCGACGGTTTCAACCCAAAAACAATGGCTGGTGCGGCGGCTGGCGCCCGATTGCAGCCGGATTGAATTGAGCCAGTTGCCGGCCAAACGGGATGGGCAGAAATTAATGCGCGCCATGGGCCTGGAAACGGCCAATATTCATCTTGGCACAAAAAACGCTGCCCAAAAAATCGCGGCGGATTTGCGGAAACGGCCGTCCGACTGGCTCTATACGGCCGCCAAAACCATGGAAGAGGCCACGATGAACGATTGGAAGCAGTGGCGCGCGTAAATTTAACATCGTCTGGCCGCAAAAAAGATTCTTCCCGGAAAGCGGGAACCTATGCTGAGCAATACCATACGGCAAAATCTTTTTTTTGCATTGGCGTGGATTATACTGGTAACGGCTTTGACTGCAGGATGCCAACGGCAACCCCAGCCGCAACCAGAGAATCCACCCGCATCGTATTTTAAAACGCCATTTCAAGACGAGTCGCAATACATCGTGGAAACGGTGGTTTCAGATTTGGCGGAGCAAATTTTTTACGCGGCGTCGCATCGGTTGCCGGACACGAATTATTTTCAAGTCACGGCCACGGAAAAAACGGGCTCGCCCCGGGACACGCCAGTGTATGAAGTGCAGGTTCGCCTGGATCCGAAACTGGCCACCGTAAGCTCGGAAGTAGACGTCAACGGTCCCATCTGGTCCCCGGCGGTTTATGCGAATGTCGTGGCCGCTCTCGCAAAATCAGTTGGACTGGCCGCCACAGAAAAAGGCACTTCGTCAGATACCGGGCTTATTTCCAAGCTTGCCGATAGCAAGGCCGAAACCATCGAGCAGGAAAATGAATATCTGTCCTCCGCACTGGAAGATGATTTTAAAAATCCCCAATTGCATGAAGATGCGGCCATCCTGCTGGGGGCATTTTTGCTTCGCGATCATTCCGGACATTTTTTTGAAATCCGTTCGCCGCTTTGCCGCATCACCGCGCACCTTGCCATGGCGCAGTTTTTAAATGGCGGCAACGCTTATGGCATCAATGGGCAAATGGCGGAAGCCATGCTGTTGACTTTAATCGGCGATCAATCGCTGGCGTTAGCGCAATTAAATGCCATCGGCACCAACGACACAAGAGTGGCACCGATGGTTCGCGCTTTGTGGACTCGCAACACGGGGGATTATCGTCTGTTAAGCCAAATAAACCACCTCTCTCCCATCGAAAGCGTCGAATGGTTTTCCGCCATGGCCAAAAATATTGACGTCAATTCCGCCTGGTTAAAGCTTAGCGCCGCGCAGCAACAGACGATTGATTTTTGCCGGATCGCCAATGAGGGGTATTATTCGGTGGAAGTTGGCCATCAAGTGTCGCGCATCTCAATTTTGTCGGAACTTTATGAGATTCAACAGGTGTATCAACTTTCACATCTGCGGAAACTGAATGGAAACGAGGCGGTAACAGCCCTGAACCAATTGCCCGAACGTTGTTTTACCCAGGGGCCGGATGGCACCGTGCACGTGACCATTATCGGATGGGGCCAATGGGCGGATTTTCTCCAGCGTCATTTGTGTCATGCCGTCCAGCAGAATTTCTATTTTTTAGCGGCAATTTGGGCGGTGCCGGATCGCGCCGGGGAATTTGCGGAACAATCGGACGAGGAATTCAATGGACTTCGCTTGTATCCGTTCGTCAAACGGTTTGATTTCACTACTGTCGAGGCTTACCACCAGTCGG
>JASHZU010000114.1 GCA_030042375.1 Verrucomicrobiia bacterium | reverse complement strand
GATTTTCCTGCGGCGGCGAAGACGAAACCGGTTGTGGTCAGGCCCGCGCTGCCATTGGAGAGTATGACGCTGCGGGAAATTGACGAGACGGTGGCGCAGCGCATCGGCAGCGGGCAGAGCCTATATCAAGTAGATGAGCGGCTGCTCGCGCAACTCGCGCCGACGCATATTTTGACGCAGGACCTTTGCCAGGTGTGCGCGCCATCAGGCAATGAGATTACCCGCGCACTGGCCGCGCTGCCAGTGAAGCCGGAAATCCTTTGGTTCACGCCGCACAGCATCGAGGAGATTTTCAATAATTTGCGCGAGCTGGGCGCGGCCATGGGACAAGAAGCCCGGGCCGGTGACCTGATTGCCGCCGCACGCGCGCGTTTGGATAGTATTGGTCGACGGACAGAAAAAGCGCCGCGCCGCCCACGCGTTTTCTGCCTGGAATGGATTGACCCGTATTATTGCAGCGGACATTGGGTGCCGGAGATGGTGGAACTGGCCGGCGGCGATGATGTGCTGGGGCGCAGAGGGAAGGATTCCGTGCGCATCCCGTGGGAGAATATCGCCGCGTGGTCGCCGGAGGTTTTAATTATTTCGCCCTGCGGCTTCAGCACGGACAAAGCGGCAGAACAGGCGGAGCAATTGTTGCAGCAGCCGGGCTGGAGCGAGTTGCCTGCCGTGCGTAACGGCCGTGTTTTTGCAGTGGACGCCAACGCATATTTTGCGCGGCCCGGCCCGCGCGTGGTAGAGGGCGTGGAACTGCTCGCACATTTGATTCATCCGGAAATTTTCGAATGGAACGGTCCGCCAGAGGCGTTTGAGAAAATCAATCTCCCGAAAAAAGGTCTTCGGCCGTTAATGGCAAATGTGCCGCAGCGAGCGTTTACGCTGATTGAACTGTTGATGGTCATCGCTATCATTGGAATTTTAGGCGCGATGCTGCTGCCGGTCTTGAGCCGGGGAAAATTTTCCGCGCAATGCGCCGTGTGCCAAAGCAACCTGCGGGAGCTGGGATTGGCGAACCAAATGTACTGGAATGATAACGCGGGCAATTCGTTCATCTACCAGGTCGGGGCAACGAATAACGGCGTGCTGTACTGGTTTGGCTGGATTGCGAATGGCGCGGAAGGCCATCGGCCATTTGATTTGTCCATGGGCGCTTTATATCCCTATTTCAATGGGATCGATGTGCGCCTGTGCCCATCGCCGGTGTGGACCTGGCCGCAATTTGAGCCAAAGGGGACGAACGTGATTTTCAGTTATGGCTGCAATTCATTCATCTATGCCGGGCCCGGCCATAACGCTTTAAACGCGGTGCAAATTCTCCATCCGGCGAACACGGTTATCTTCGCGGACTCGGCGGAGGTGAATAATTTCCAGTCGCCAGCGTCGCAGTCCAATCCACTGTTTGAAGAGTGGTATTACGTGGATTTGGAGACGAATTATTCCAGCCCGAACAATTATCCCAACGCCCAATTTCGTCATTCGCAAAAGGCGAACGTGACGTTTGCCGACGGGCATGTGGAAATGGAAAGTTATGTTCCGGGCTCGATTGACCCGCGTTTGCCGACTCTATTGATTGGCCAGTTGCCGCCGCAACTGCTGACAGTTCCGTAATCAGCCACCCAGGTAAGCACTCTTGACCTTTGGATTCTGGCGCAGCTCGTTGCAGGGGCCTTCCAGCACGACCTTGCCCGTTTCCAGCACATAGCCGAAGTGGGAAATTTCCAGCGCGAGATTGGCGTTCTGTTCCACGAGCAAAATAGTCAGGCCTTGCTCGCGATTGATCTCAACAATTTTTTCGAAAATGGTTTTGACGAGCAAGGGCGCGAGGCCCAGGGACGGTTCATCGAGCAACAGCAAGTGAGGCCGGCTCATTAGCGCGCGGCCAATGGCAAGCATCTGCTGTTCGCCGCCGCTCAACGTGCCGGCGATTTGTTTTTCGCGTTCCTTGAGACGGGGAAATAAAGTAAAGGCGCGCTCAAGTTCGCGGCGAACGATGTCCTTGTCTTTCTGCAAATAGGCGCCGAGCAGCAAATTTTCCAGGACGGTGAGGTTGGCAAAAATCATGCGGCCTTCGGGAGATTGCGAAATGCCGCGCGCAACGATTTGGTGCGGCGGCAGCCCGGCGATGTTTTTGCCTTCGTAAAGGATTTCGCCGCTTTGGGGTTTGAGCAGGCCGGAAATGGTTTTGAGCGTGGTGGTTTTGCCCGCGCCGTTGGCGCCGATGAGCGTGACGATTTTTCCGGCCGGTACGGACAGGGAAATCCCGTGCAGCGCGGCGATCGCGCCATAGTTCACGACGAGATTTTTAATTTCCAGCATGGGGCGCTTTGGCTTCCTCTCCGAGATAGGCGGCAATGACTTTTGGGTTGGCGCGAATTTCCGCGGGCGTGCCCTCGGCGATTTTCACGCCATAATCCAAAACGGCGATGCGCTGGCAAATGCCCATGACGACCTGCATGTCGTGCTCGACGAGCAGGATCGAAATCTGGAACCGGTCTTTGACGAATTGGATGAGCCGCATGAGTTCGGTTTTTTCGTTCGGGTTCATGCCGGCGGCCGGTTCATCGAGCAGGAGTAGCCTGGGACGCGTGGCGAGGGCGCGGACGATTTCCAATCGCCGCTGGTCGCCATAGCTTAAGCTCTTGGCCATGGCATCGCGGAATTTTCCGAGATGAAAAATTTCAAGCAGCTCAAGAACGTTGTCCGCGATTTCTTTTTCTTCGATAAAATAATCATGCCCGCGCCAAAGGGCATGGCGGAGGTCGCAGCACAGGCGCAGATGAAACGCAGCGCGGACGTTGTCGAAGACGCTGAGCGAGGGAAAAAGGCGGATGTTTTGAAACGTGCGCGCGATGCCGTGCCGGGTGATTTGATGGGGCTTTTGGCCGACGAGCGATTGGCCGTCGAACGAAATGCCGCCATCGGTCGGCTGATAAACG
>JASHZU010000113.1 GCA_030042375.1 Verrucomicrobiia bacterium | reverse complement strand
CCGCGCCATCCACGATGCCGGTCGAGCACCCGAAATTGAAAATCATTCCGGTATCAGAGGTGAAGCAATAATCAAACCGCCGCAGGGCAAACGACCAGTGATTTTGTTTGAATAAATTTGTCCATTTAGCTATCTATACGATGCAATTGCCCGCAAATGAACGGAAACGAATCAACTAAAACATCCGGGGACCTTTGGCAGGATACAGTGGAATGCTGGAAACGGCTTCCAAACAAGGCATTTTTCTTTGTTTTGCTCGCCGCGTGGCTGGTGCTGTTTCAATTTTTGGGCAATTCAATCCTGGGTTACGTCCATACGCCCTCGCTTTTTTCCTGGATGTACCACGCCTATAATGTCCAGGGCGACTCTGATGCCAGTTACGGCAATATCATTCCTTTTCTGGTTATCGGACTTTTCTGGTGGAAGCGGCATGAACTGCTTGAAACGCAATTGCAACCCTGGGCTCCCGGTTTGTTTATTTTAATTTTGGGGATGGTGCTCCATCTTTTGGCCTATACCATCCAGGAGCCGCATATCTCCATCGTAGCGCTGTTCCTGGGAATTTACGGACTGATGGGCATGGCCTGGGGCCGCGAATGGCTGAGCAAAAGTTTTTTCCCTTTTTTCTTGTTTGCGTTCTCGGTCCCGTTGGGAACGCACGCGCAATTAATCACGGTTCCCCTGCAATTGCTGGTCTGCCGGCTGGTGGAAGGGGGGGCGCATCTCATGGGAATTAATGTCCTCCGCGCTGGGACGGAACTGTTCGACTCATCCGGGACGTATCAATACGACGTGGCGCCTGCCTGCAGTGGCATCCGGAGCCTGGTGGCGATCTTTCTGCTGGCCACGGTATATGGTTTTTTGGCATTCAAGCCCCTCTGGAAACGCCTGCTCATGATGGCCCTGGCGTTCCCGCTGGCCGTACTGGGAAACATGACGCGGTTGCTGTTGGTCATCATCTCCGCGGAAATTGGCGGGCAAAATTTGGGCAATTATGTCCATGACAGCTGGTTTTTCAGCCTGAGCGCGTATGTGCCGGCCTTCCTGGGATTAATCCTGGTCGGAGGCTGGCTGGAACGTCCGGAAGATTTCCGAAAACTGGTTTCGAAATTGTGGCCACGTCCCCCAGGACGCCCGCTGGTTAAGCCTGCGGAAAAACCTCAACAATCATGAAGACCCAAAAATTGGTGATGATGGTCGTAGCATTGGTGATGATGGCCGGGACGGCCGGTGCCCTGACCTGGCTCCGCGCCAACCAAAAGCTGGGCACTCCCGGAATCAAGGCCACCGCTATTCCCGGGCAGGTTAAAATGGATATCACCCTGCCGGAACGCGTCCTGAATTTCACCTCCACCAATCTGCCGGAACCGAAGGAAGTTCTCGGCTATCTGCCCGCCGACACGAGTTACGCCGAGCGCGTCTATTTTAAGCCGGATGGAAGCTGGATTCAGTCCACGGCGATTTTGATGGGAACCGACCGCACGAGCATTCATCGCCCTGAATATTGCATGCCCGGACAGGGGTGGAATATCGACGATAAAAAAATTGTCAGTATCCCGATTCAGGATAATCCCCCCTACCAATTGGAAGCAGCCCAATGGAATGTCAGCCGAGTTATCAAGCAACCCGATGGCCAGGAGGTTAAACAGTATGGCCTTTACGTATTTTGGTACGTTGCCAATAACGAGCAAACGGCGAACCACGATAAAATGCTGGAATGGATGACCCTGGATTTGTTCCGCACGGGAGCGCTGCAACGCTGGGCGTATATTTCGTATTTTTCCCTGTGCGCGCCCGGGCAGGAAGACGCCAGGTTTGAGCAAATGAAACGGTTAATCACCGTCCAGGTGCCCGAATTTGAATTGCCGCCAAAACAAAAATAAAAAATGCTGCGACGCGAACAACAAATTCGAACGCAACTGCATCAACTTGCGGACGCTTGTATTTTTGGAGCCTGCTTTTTTATTGCCTACGTTTTGCGCGCGAGCCAGCCGGTCGTGGAGTGGCTCGGGCCGCCGCCCCCTTCTGAGTTTGGGGATTTTGCCAAACTTATTTTTGTGCTGCTCCCCGGGGCGCCGCTGATTTTGGAATGGCAGGGTTTTTATGACCGCCCGCCGCTGGCGCCGCGCGGCGCCATCCTTTGGCCGCTGCTGAAAGGCTGCATCCTGATGACCGTTGGACTGGTGGTATCGGCTTATATTTTCCATTTGCAGGTGGCGCGCATGATCATGGTCTTCTTTGGGTGCATTGGTTTTTGCGCCATTTGGCTGAAAGAAGAATTACTGAGAGTGCTGCTCAAAAGTAAAATGGCGCAGGCACAATATCGCCATCGCTTTATCATTGTCGGCACGGGCAAGGAAATCGACCGGATGCGCGGCGAAATCAAGGGGCATGGGGACGAGGGCATCGAGATCGTCGCCCAATTGGATCTGAACCAGGAAGGCGCGGAAGAGCTGATTACCCTGCTGCACGAACATTCTATCTATGGAGTCATTTTGAGTGCGCGGCACACATACTTTGAGCAGGTCGAAAACGTGATCAAAGCCTGCGAAGTGGAAGGCATAGAGGTCTGGCTGGTGGCCGATTTCTTTGCCACACAAATTTCACGTACCAGCTTCGACGAATTGCTCGGCAAACCGCTGCTCATTTTCCGCACCACTCCGGAATCTTCATGGCATAGCGTGGCGAAACTGTTGCTGGATTTTTTTGGCTCCGGCATTTTGCTGATTTTAACCTCACCCCTGCTTCTTCTCATTGCCCTCGCGGTGAAGCTGACGTCGAAGGGACCAATTCTGTTCCGGCAGCAACGTTCCGGCCATAACGGCCGGCCCTTCACGCTTTATAAATTCCGCACCATGGTTACGAACGCCGAACAATACCGGCATGAATTGGAGGCGATGAATGAGATGACCGGCCCGGTTTTTAAACTGACCAAAGACCCGCGGGTGACGCCCATCGGGAAAATCCTTCGCAAATACAGCTTGGACGAATTGCCGCAACTTTGGAACGTCTTCATCGGGGAAATGAGCCTGGTCGGCCCGCGCCCCCTGCCGGTGGATGAAGTAAAGCGATTTAGCGACCTGGCCCATCGCCGCCGGCTGAGCGTCAAGCCGGGCCTGACCTGTCTCTGGCAAATCGGCGGGCGCAACCAGATCTTCGACTTCAAGGACTGGGTGCGGCTTGATCTGGAATACATCGACAACTGGTCCTTGTGGCTGGATATCAAGATTTTACTCTACACCATTCCGGCCGTGCTGCGCGGCACCGGGGCAAAATAAAATATCAATGACGATTAGGGATTGAAACGCCGGGCTATTTTACTATCCTCCCGCTTCACGATTGAACTATTTAATAATTAAGCGATGAGCAAAAAACAACCCACGTCAGTCGTCACCGGCGCCGCCGGTTTTCTTGGATCCCACTTATCCGATTTGCTTCTGGCCCGCGGCCATAAAGTCATCGGCATCGATAACTTTATCACCGGCAGCCTGGACAACATTGCGCACCTGGGCGGCAACCCGTCTTTCAAGTTCATCCAGCAGGATGTGACGGAATTTATTTTCCTCAACGAACCGGTGAATTATGTCTGGCATTTTGCGTCGCCGGCCAGCCCGATTGATTATTTGAATTACCCGATTCAAACGCTCAAGGTCGGCTCGCTCGGCACGCACAAGGCGCTGGGCCTGGCCAAATACAAAAAAGCGCGGTTTCTGATTGCTTCCACTTCGGAAATTTACGGTGACCCCCTGGTGCATCCACAGCCGGAAGAATACTGGGGCAACGTCAACACCATCGGCCCGCGCGGTTGTTACGACGAAGCCAAACGTTTCGCCGAGGCGATGACGATGGGTTACCACCGCGAGCACAAGGTCGAGACGCGCATCGTGCGTATCTTCAACACCTACGGCCCGCGCATGCGCTTGAATGACGGCCGCGTCGTTCCTGCGTTTATTAGCCAGGCCCTGAAAGGCAAGCCGGTCACGGTCTTTGGCGAAGGCAAACAGACGCGCAGCTTCTGCTATGTTTCCGACCTGATTGAAGGCATTTATCGCCTGATGATGAGCGATTACGATTTGCCCATGAACATCGGCAATCCTACGGAGATGACGATGCTGCAGTTCGCCGAGGAAATTGTCAAAACGACCAAATCGAAAAGCAAAATCGTTTTCAAACCGCTGCCGCAGGACGATCCCAAGCAGCGTCGGCCGGACATTACCAAAGCCAAAAAAATCCTGGGCTGGTCCCCGAAAGTTCCTTTGAGCGAAGGCCTGTCCCAAACGATTGGGTATTTTTCCAAAAAAGTCTGATGCGGGACTGTTAGCGGCGTGCCATTAAACGAGCATGAAATTCTCCATTGTCACGCCCAGCTTCCGCAATTCCAATTGGCTCAAGCTTTGCATCGCCTCCGTGGCCGACCAGAAAGGGGTCGAGGCCGAGCATATTGTACAGGACTCCTGCTCGGATGACGGCACACAGGACTGGCTGCCCCAGGATAAACGCGTCAAGGCCTTCATCGAAAAAGACAAGGGCATGTACGATGCCGTCAATCGCGGT
>JASHZU010000112.1 GCA_030042375.1 Verrucomicrobiia bacterium | reverse complement strand
CTTCCAGTTCTGGATGCGGACGGATGACAAGGACGTGGAGCGTTATTTGAAGTTCTTCACGTTCCTGGCGGAGAACAAGATTGCGGAGATTATGAAAACGCACGCGCAATCGCCGGAAAACCGCGTCGCCCAGCGCGAATTGGCGAAGGCGGTGACGACGCTGGTGCATGGCCCCGGCACGGCGCAACGCGAGGCGGAAGCGATTGATGCTTATTCCGGAAAAATTTCGGGCGAGAAATTGATCGACCATTTTCCGACAAAAGAATTTCCGAAAGCGAACCTGGCGGGCGAGGGGACGGCGCTGGTAGAACTCATAGTCCATGCGGGGCTGGCGACTTCGAAATCACAGGCGCGGCAGTTGATTTTGGGCGGCGGCGTGGAAGTGAACGGCGAACGCGTGGCGGATTTGAACCGAAAAATTTCGATGGGTGACGTCCGTTACGAAAAATTTATCCAGTTACAAAAAGGAAAGAAGACGCACGTGCTGATTGTGCCAGTTTGAACGACTATGCTAACACCAGTTAAAAACAAAAAAGTAAATGTCAGCCATGGCACGTTTGCCATTGTGGCGTCACAGTACAATGCGCGTTACGTGGATGCGATGCTGCGCGCGGCGAAGAAAACCTTGTCCGATGCCGGGGCCAACGTCCGCCTGGTGCGCGTGCCCGGGGCGTATGAGATTCCGGTTGTGGTATCGAGGCTGGCGCGGCAATCGGAGGATGAGCCAGTCGCGGCGATCATCTGCCTGGGCGTCATTTTGCGGGGCGAGACCGTCCACGCGGCGCACATTGGCGAGGCGGTCAGCCAGGCGCTGATGAACCTTCAATTACGTTTTGAGATTCCGGTGGTCCATGAAGTCTTGCTGCTCGAGAATAAAGAGCAGGCAGAGAAGCGTTGCCTGGACAAGAACCATAACCGCGGGACGGAGGCGGCGCAGACCGCACTGGAGATGGCGCGGGTGATGGAAAGCCTCGGAAAACCGGTCGAACCATAACCAAAATTCGCTACATAGCCCTGCCAGTTTTGCGGAGCTTGTGAAAAATTTCACATATATTCTTGACCGGCACTTCCCCTGTGTTTAGCTTTAGCCAAGGTGAAAGTTTTTTCGTTGGCTTTTTTAGTTGGGGTTTTGACCGCCACCTCCATTTCATACGCGGCGGACATTACCGGGACCATCACGCTCACGGGCACTCCGCCCGCGGAAGTACCCATTACCCCACTCATGGAAGATTCCACCTGCGGGCCGTTGTATGATACCACCCCCACGACACACTTTTATGTGGTGGGCAAAAACGGCGAATTTGCCGACGTGGTGGTGTCCCTGAAAGATGCCAGCGGCAATGTCATTACGGGTAAATCCACCGGCGCCAGCGCCCCCGCCGTGCTGTTGGACCAGAAAGGTTGCCTTTATGCGCCGCAAATCCTGGCCATCCAGACGGGCCAGAAATTGACCATCAGAAATTCCGATCCCTGCATCCATAACGTGCATACCACGTCCAAGGTCGGCAATGTCGAACATAACGACGTGCAAATGTCCGGCGGCCCTGACCTGACCTATACATTTGACAAGCCGGAAATGTTCATGAAGTTTCAATGCGACGTCCATCCCTGGATGTTTGCCTGGGTGAGCCTGTTTGATAGTCCGTACTACGCCATCAGCGGTGCGGACGGCAAATTTGTGATTAAGGACGTGCCGCCGGGCAAGTACGCGGTGGTGGCCGACCATCGCAAGCTGGGCGAACAGACCCAAACGGTGGAAGTCGCGGACAAGGACGTGACCGTGAATTTTACCTTTACGGTAAAATAACTTAAGGAGCCACGGTAACGACAGCGAGTTTTTGAAATGAACGACGCAAAAATCACTGGCCCGCACGCGCGCGCGTTGCACGGGTTTGCCGTGCTGGCGGCGGCCGCCACGTTTTTGCTGCTGGGCATCGGCGGTTTGGTGACGAGCCATGAAGCTGGGATGTCCGTTCCCGATTGGCCGACGAGTTTTGGCTACAACATGTATGCGCTGCCGATTAAATTCTGGCGCGGCGGCGTTTTTTACGAGCACACACACCGGCTGTTTGCGTCGGTAATTGGCTGCATGACTATCATCCTGGCGGTTTGGCTTTGGCTGAAAGACCCCCGCAAATGGATGAAATGGCTGGGAGTCTCTGCGGTTATCGTTGTTGCCTCCCAGGGCGTCGTCGGCGGTTTGCGCGTGGTTTTGAGCGAAGACCAACTCGGCATCGTTCACGGCGTGATTGCCCAGGTTTTCTTTATTTTGATGTCGGCCATTGCATTATTTACCAGCGGGTTTTGGAAAAAAATTGTGGAAGGCCCAAAGATCAATGTGCCAAACGGTTTGCGAACGCTCGTACTGGCGACAACGGTCCTGATTTTTGTACAACTGGTCATTGGCGCGACGATGCGGCACCAGCATGCCGGACTGTCCATTAATACGTTTCCATCGGCTTACGGAAAACTTTGGCCGGACACCAGCCCTGAGGCCATCGCAAGTTACAACGCCAACCGGATGGAAATCACCAATATCAATCCTATCACGGCGTTTCAGGTCATTTTACAAATGGTTCATCGCATGGTGGCGCTGGCGATTTTCATATTTGTCGCTATTTGCGCGGCGCAGGCCTGGCGGAATTTGGGCAAGGGCGATGCGTTGACGAAGCTCGCTGTTGGCTGGCTGGCGATGATTATCGCGCAAATCGGGCTGGGCGCGGCGACGATTTGGACCAACAAGGCGGCCGACGTGGCCACGGCGCATGTGATGGTGGGCGCACTTTCGCTCGTGACAGGAGCGCTCTGGTGCCTTATTGCTTTTGGCCGCACGGTGAGGGCGCCGGTGAGACAGACGGAAAGTTTTGGCGCGTTGGGAACTTTGGCCGGGAACAAGTGATGAAAGAAATCTCCATTGAAATTACAAGCAACGCTGCGGCGGAAAAAAGCTGGACGGCGGTCTTTTCCGATTTAGTCAAAGCACGTTTGACAACGCTCGTGCTGCTGACAACGGCGGTGGGCTTTTACATCGGCTGGGAAGGCCGGATGAACTGGCTGCTGTTGTTCAACACGCTTGCGGGCACGGGCCTGGTCGCAGCCGGTGCTTCGGCTCTCAACCAATGGCTGGAACGCGATTTCGATGCGAAGATGCGCCGGACGCAAAGCCGTCCGCTGCCCTCGGGCCGTTTGCAACCGGCAGCGGTGGCGATTTTCGGCGGCGTGACGTCGGTGGCGGGGCTGATTTATCTCGCGCTTGCGGTG
>JASHZU010000111.1 GCA_030042375.1 Verrucomicrobiia bacterium | reverse complement strand
GCAAGTGGTTCGAATAATTTGACAGACGGCAAACTACCCGTTGCCAAATGAAAATACTCGTAGCCAATATCGGTTCGACATCGCTCAAGTGGCGGTTGTTTGATTTCTCAAGCAGCCCCGAGCGCCTGTTGCACAAGGGCGGCTTCGAGCGGGTCACCGATTATCACCGGGCGATTGAGGACTGCCTGGCCGAGTTGAAAAAAGCCAATGCCATTCGCGATGAAAGCGAGCTAAACGCCATTGGTTTCAAGACCATTATTGCCAAAGATATCACTGGCTGTGTCCGTCTGGATGAGCGCGTCTTGCAGGCCATGACGGATTACAACGGCCTCGCGCCCGCGCATAATCCGCCCTACATCAAGGGCATCAAACTGTTTGCGGAGCGCGTGCCGCAGGTGCCGCTCATTGGGCTGTTCGAGACTGCCTTCCACCAATTTGCACCGGAAGCCACTCAGCGCTATGCCGTGCCGGATGCCTGGGTGAAAATCGGTGTTCGCCGCTGGGGTTTTCATGGCGCGAGCCATAAATTTATCGCGGAACGTTCAGCGGAACTGCTTTGCCGCCCCGATGTGGCCGAACGCGCGCGGCAATTGTACGTGCGTGGCCACGACGTGAAAATTTCCGGCGCGCCGTTGCGCGTCATTTCCTGCCACCTCGGCGGCAGTTCAAGCGTCACCGGCATCTTGAACGGCGCATCCATCGGCACCAGCATGGGCTTGAGCCCGCAATCCGGCCTGCCACAAAACAATCGCGTTGGCGATTTGGACTCTGAAGCATTGCCTTACGTCGTGAAGACCCTGGGCATCAGCGTCGAGGAAGCGCAGAAACAATTGACCACGCGCTCCGGCCTGCTCGGGTTGAGTGGTGTTTCCAATGATGTGCGCGATATCAAAGCCGCCGCCGACAAAGGCGATGCGAATGCCAAACTCGCGCTCGATGTTTTTGTCGCCAGCACCCGCCATTGGGTCGGCGCTTATTTTTTGGAATTGAATGGCGCGGACGCGCTTGTCTTTACCGCCGGCACGGGCGAAAACAATGCTTGGACGCGTGCCGCCATTTGCGCGAATCTCAGTAACCTCGGCATCAAGCTCGACCCGGAGAAGAACAACACCACCCGCGCCACGGAAGCCATCATCAGCGCGCCCGATTCTGCCGTAAAAATTTTTGTCATTCCCGCGAACGAAGAACTCGTCGTCGCTCGTGAAGCCAAACGATTTTTAGACTCTCAAAAAAATTAAATTAACCATCAACCAAAGATAAAATATGCCACAAGCAATTGGACTCATTGAAACCCGCGGACTCGTCGCTCTCGTCGAGGGCACCGACGCCATGCTCAAAGCCGCGAACGTCGAGCTCGTCGGCCCGGTGACCCAGGTCGGCAACGCCCTCGTCACCGCGTGCGTCGTTGGCGATGTCGCCGCCGTCAAGGCCGCGACGGACGCCGGCGCCCAGGCCATCAAAGCCCTCAAAGGCGAGTTGGTCAGCGTCCATGTCATCGCCCGCCCGCACAACGACGTCGAAGCGGTGTTGCCCAAGAAGAAGTAACGAAATTTGTTTAAGGGTTGGAGCGTCGGGCTGTTAACTTTCGCCAACGCTTCAACGTTTTAACGATTTAACGCTTCAACGATTAAAATATATGTTTCTGGCCAAAGTCGAAGGCAACGTGGTCGCCACGAAGAAGAGCCCGAACCTCTCGGGCCGCAAGCTCTTGCTCTTGCGCCCGCAGCTCGTGGATGAAAAAGACCCGACGAAATTCCGCCCGGGCGTCAATACCATCGTGGCCGTGGACAGCGTCGGCTGTGGCGAAGGCGAGCTGGTTTTGTTCTGCCAGGGCAGCAGCGCGCGCCTCGCGCCCGGCCTGAAAGAATCGCCCGTGGATGCCGTCATCGTCGGCATCGTCGACAGTGTGGATGTTTTTAATAAACAAATTTTCAGCGCAAAAAGTTAACTTAATTTTTTATGAGCGCCGTAAATGAAACTTTAATTCGTGACGTGGTCGCCGAGGTGCTGGGGAAATTGAATGGCGCTTCGAAGAGCGTCGCCCCCGCCGTCTCCGCGCCCCGCTCAACTCCGCCGCCGGTTCAATCTCCTGCGCCGGCGCCCGCAAAAACATCTTCCCCTTCGTGCGGTTGCGAGCATAAGAAAGCCTCCAAAGCCAACGTTGCCTTGCGCGGAAAATTCGGCGTCTTTCAGGACGCCAACGAAGCGTGCGAAGCTGCCCAGGAAGCCTATTTGCAGTTGAAAGAAAAGGGAGTCGAGGCGCGCCGCAAAATTGAAGAAATCGTCAAGACCCTGGCCGAAAAAAATGCCGAGGCCTGGGGCAAGATGGAGCTTGAGGAAACCAAAATCGGCCGGCTCGACCACAAAATCGCCAAGCTGAAAATCATCAAGCTGGTCCCCGGCGTGGATTGGCTGCGCCCGGACGGACGCAGTGGCGATCACGGTATTACGCTGGAAGAATATACGCCCTTCGGCGTCATCGGCGCAGTCACGCCCAGCACGCATTCCGTACCGACGATGAGCGGCAACATCGTGAACATCGCCGCCGCTGGCAATGCCATGATTTTCAATGCGCACCCAAGCGCCGCCCGTTGCGCCGCCCATGCCGCTCGTGCTTACAACGAAGCAATTTACCGCGAAACCGGAATTGAAAACATCGTTTGCATCGTCGAAAAGCCAACGCTCGAGAGTTTTGCCGCCATCTGCAAGCACGACAATGTCCGATTGCTCCTCGTCACCGGTGGTCCTGCGGTGGTCAAAGCCGCTATGCAAACCGGCAAGCGCGCTATTTGCGCCGGCCCCGGAAATCCCCCGGTGCTTGTGGACGATACCTGCTGCACCAAACGCGCGGCCAAAGCCATCATTGCTGGTGCCGCGTTCGACAATAATTTGCTCTGCATCGGCGAAAAGGAAGTCTTCGTGCTCGACCAGGTCGCCGACAAGTTGATGCAACAGATGTCCGAAAACGGTGCGGTGAAATTAAATTCCGCGCAGCTCGATAAGCTGACCAAGGCGGCCTTCACCTTCAAAGAAGGCCAGGGCGGTGGTTGTGCCCATGCCAGCGTGAACCGCGATTTTATCGGCAAAGACCCCGCCGTCCTCGCTCGTGCAGCGGGCGTGGATATCCGCCCCGACACGCAATTGCTTTTCGGCGAGACCGACGCAAAACATTCCTTCGTGGAAGAAGAACAAATGATGCCGTTCCTGCCCATCGTCCGCGTCAAGAGCGTCGAGGAAGGCATTGAACATTCGCTCGAAGCCGAGCACGGCTACAAGCACACGAGCATTATCCATTCGCACGATGTGGAAAACATGTCCGCCATGGCGCGTGCCCTGGATACGACACTTTTTATCAAGAACGGCTCCTGCATGACCGGCCTCGGTTTGGGCGGCGAAGGCTACTTGAGCTATTCCATCGCCACGCCGACCGG
>JASHZU010000110.1 GCA_030042375.1 Verrucomicrobiia bacterium | reverse complement strand
GTTTACGGCATCGCTTTCTTTCTCTGGTCGTTCTTCGTTTTTCTGATGGGGTTTGCCGGCCTGTTGAGCGGGCGCACGGCCTTCGCTGCGTTGTTTGCGCTGCTGTTTCTCGCCGGGTTTGCGCTGGCGCCGGCGTTTCCCGGTAACGGCCGGTTTGTCGCCGCATGGTTTCCTACAAAGGAACGCGGCACCGCCTCGGCCATCTTTAACTCGTCGCAATATTTCTCGCTCGTCCTGTTTGCACCCTTCATGAGCTGGATTGTTCAAAACTTCGGTTGGAAGCACGTATTTTGGACGATGGGCGCATTAGGCATGGCGCTCACGCCCGTGTGGTTTAAATTCATGCACAGCCCCAAAGACCATCCACGAGTGAGCAATGCCGAGTTGCAATATATCGAAACTGGCGGCGGGCTGGTGAACATGGATATGGGCGCGAAAACCGGGGCGCGCTTCAACGTCAAATGGTCGCACGTCCGGCAATTGCTCGGCAGCCGCATGCTCATCGGCGTTTATCTCGGCCAATTCTGTATCACCACTCTTACCTATTTCTTCATCCAATGGTATCCCGATTACCTGGAGCATCGCGGCATGTCGATTATGACCACAGCCCTGGTTACCGCGCTCTCGGCGTCGTTCGGTTGCGTCGGTGGTGTCCTCGGTGGCGTGTGTTCCGACTGGCTGCTGCGCCGCGGGCACTCGCTCTCGTTCGCGCGCAAACTGCCCATCGTGGCCGGCATGCTGCTCGCGTGCGTGATGATTGCCTGCAACTACGTTAACGCGCGCTGGCTCATTATCGGCATTATGTGCCTGGCATTTTTTGGAAAAGGCTTTGGTGCGCTCGGCTGGACGGTTGTCTCCGATACTTCACCCAAGGAAATCATCGGCTTGAGCGGCGGCCTGTTTAATACCTTCGGTAATACCGCCGCCCTCACCACGGGAATCATCATCGGTTACCTCATCGCGTGGACGCACTATTTAGGCGTGGCTCTGGTCTATGTTGGCGCGTGTGCGCTGGGCGCGATTTTCTGCTACCTCTTTGTCGTCGGCGACATCAAACGATTGGAACTGCAAAAAGCAGGCGACGCTTCCCTCGCCCTGCCCTCGCCGATTCCACAGCCAAATCGATAAACCCCTGTGAATCCCTTAAGCAAAAGCCATGTTTCACCTGCTCCGGTCGTCACAGAAATGCAGGTCATTCCCGTTGCCGGTCAGGATAGCATGTTGCTCAACTTGAGTGGTGCACATGGGCCGTTCTTCACGCGCAATGTGGTCATCCTCAAAGACAATTCAGGCCACACCGGCGTTGGCGAAGTCCCTGGTGGCGAAAAAATTCGGCAAACGCTTGAAGAAGCCAAAGCATTGGTCCTTGCTAAAACAATTGGCAATTACAATACGATTCTGAATTCGGTCCGCGAAAAATTTGCCGACCGCGATGCCGGCGGACGCGGAATTCAAACCTACGATTTGCGCACGACCATCCATGCCGTCACGGCTATAGAAAGTGCGCTGCTCGATTTGCTCGGACAATTTCTTGGCCTTCCCGTTTGCGCGCTGTTGGGCGAAGGCCAGCAACGTAAATCCGTTGAAACGCTCGGCTATTTGTTTTACATCGCCGACCGGAAGAAAACCAACTTGCCTTATCGCGCTGATGCCAGCTCCAAAGACGATTGGCTGCGGTTGCGCGATGAAGAGGTCATGACGACCGAACCCATTGTTCGCCTCGCCGAAGCCGCGCATGCTCGTTATGGATTTAATGATTTTAAATTGAAAGGCGGTGTCCTGCGCGGTGAACAGGAGATGGAAGCTATTGCCGCCCTCGCAAAAAAATTCCCGCGCGCCCGTATCACGCTCGATCCGAATGGCGCCTGGTCACTGGCCGAAGCCGTGGTCCTTTGCCACGGAAAACAAAAAATCCTCGCCTATGCCGAAGATCCGTGCGGGGCAGAAAATGGCCTAAACGGCCGCCAGGTTATGGCGGAATTTCGCCGCGCCACCAATATTCCGACAGCGACAAACATGGTCGCCACTGATTGGCCGCAACTCGCTGAAGCCCTGCGACTGGGAGCGATTGATATTCCGCTGGCCGACCCGCATTTCTGGACTATGCAGGGCGCGGTGCGCGTCGCCCAGCTTTGCCGTGATTGGGGTGGACTGACATGGGGTTCGCACTCGAATAACCACTTCGACATTTCGCTGGCGATGTTCACCCACGCCGCCGCCGCCGCTCCCGGGCGCATCACAGCGATTGATACGCATTGGATTTGGCAGGACGGCCAGAGGCTGACGCATGAGCCGTTGAAAATAACCAACGGGCAAATTGCCGTTCCCGATGCACCGGGGCTCGGAATTGAGATCGATATGGCGCAAATCGAAAAGGCGCACGCGCTCTATCAAAAAGCCGGGCTGGCCGCCCGCGATGATGCCGCGGCAATGCAATTTCTGATTCCGAACTGGAAATTCGATCCAAAGCGGCCATGCCTGGTCCGCTAACGGCCCATCGCGTTGACGGTCACGAACTCCTCCAATATCGTTAATGTAACGCTTTAAGCCATTGTCTATCAACGATGTAACACTTGAAAATATTTTGTAACACCTTGTGTAACAGGTTAAGCGCCTGGTAACCAACAATGTAACACTTGTAACACCTTTCCAACGATATGCTGTCCATGAATGCGCTGCCGACAAATCAATCAGATTGATAAACCCGCAGCCATTGAGTATTCAAATCACAGATGCAACCGACTGAACTTCGCAAAAAATTGCACGGCGTCATTTCGTTTCCCGTGACACCGTTCAAAAAAGATTTGTCGCTCGACCTCGATGGCCTGCGTAAAAACCTGCGCTCGCTGCTGAAGCACCCTATTTGCGCCGTTGTCGCACCGGCAGGCACGGGCGAAATCCATTCGCTTTCGCCGGAGGAACATCTCGCCGTGGTGAAAACCACCGTTGAAGAAGCGAAAGGCAAAGTCCCGGTCTTGAGCGGCACCGGATTCAATCCACCCATCGCCGCCGAACTTGCGCGGCAAGCCGCCAGCGTTGGGGTGAGCGGCATTCTCGCCTTCCCGCCGTATTACCCGAGCATGGATGACGAAGGAATCGTTGCCTATTATAAAGGCATCGCCGACGCAACGCCACTCGGCACAATCATTTACAGTCGCGATTGGTTTGCGCCCGCGCCCGCGCTTGTGGAAAAATTAGCACAGGCCATTCCGA
>JASHZU010000109.1 GCA_030042375.1 Verrucomicrobiia bacterium | reverse complement strand
TTGTTTGCGATTCCGGCGTCCGCATCAGCCGTGGTTCTCTCCGGCCCATGCTGCCTGGCCATTGACCGTCTGCGCTCCGTGCCTGCCGGCCTGCTGGCCGTCATTGCCAGTTTCCTTTTCCTCGGACTCGGCACTGTCGCAGCTCTCACCCGCGAGTTCTGGCACCACCACGAACACAAAACGGAGAGGAAATGATTGTGTGCTTCAGAAGGGCTGTGCGGCCAGACGCACAGTTCACAAAGAGCCGCAACGAGATAGGATGACGGCACTATTTCATTGACTATGACATTAGAATTTTATATACTCCATTCAAGAATCAAGAAAGACCCTGTTGCATGAAAGGCTGGCCACTGCTTTTTCTTCTGGCGCTTGCTTTTTGTTTATTGCTTGCTCCATCCACATTTGCTTCCACCACCGTCTTTACCAGCAACACTGATATCAACCCCACTAATACCAATTACGAGGGGCAGGATATTATCATCAGCAATTGCACGGTTACTGTGGACGGCTCGCATGTCTTTGACAGCTTGTCGGTGGCCAGCAACGGTATCCTCACGCATTCGTTTTCTCCCAATGGCCAGTTGACTACCCCGATCAACATAACAAACGAGCAGCAGACGTTAAATGGCACGACGCCCGTGACATTGGACAGCTCGAACATTATTTCGCCCACCATCCTCGTGACCGATTCCGCCCAGATGACCGTTTACACCAATGGCATCGATTATGTCGAAACGAATCTGGTCGGCGGCATTGTGGAAATCGCGCGCACGACCACTTCCTCCATCCCGAACGGCGCGACTGTGCTCGTGGATTACACTTGGAATTATATTGTTGCCGAGGGATTGGATTTGACGGTGTCGAATTCGGTCAGTGTGGCGCTCGGCGGTGGCATCAATGCCAATGCCATCGGATTCGCCGGTGGTTTAAGCAGCGGTAGCGGCCAGAGTTCCAGCGGAACTTATTTTGATGGTTCGGGTGGCGGTGACGGCGGCAATGGCGGCATGAGCGCCAGCAATGCAATCGGTGGCATCTGTTATGATTCATTGTATCAACCTGCCGACCTCGGCAGCGGCGGCGGTACCAGTTACGCCGGCAGCGGCGGCAACGGCGGCGGCTATATTCAAATCGTTGCAGGCGGCAATGTTGACATTGAAGGTCTCATTGCCGCGAACGGTGGCAGCGCGACCAATGACAGGGCCGGTGGTGGTTCCGGTGGCGGTATCTGGATTTCTGCTCCGAGTGTGAGCGGCGCCGGCACTATTACGGCTAACGGCGGCGCGGGCGCGCCGATTTACGGTGGCGGTGGCGGTGGCGGACGCATCGCCATCGTGTGCAGCGCAAATAATTTTTCCGGCAGCCTGGCCGCGTACGGCGGTAGCGGCGCAACCTTCGGCGGAGCCGGCACCATCTTTACACAGATTATCGGCCAGATTGGATCCGTCTTGCTGAACAACGGCGGCAACACCGGGACCAATTCTACTCTTGTGCTCCCCACGCTGGCGGACGTCATCGTTTCCGGAAACGCCGGCGTGAATGCGATCAGTCAGTTTAATCCGCGCAATTTGACTATCCGCACAAACAGCCTTTTGACTACGGTGGGGCAAGCTTATCTCTCTGTGACCGCTTCCAACCTGACGGTCCAGGTCGGTGGTCTTTTTTCACTGAATGGTCTTGGCTACCATAACGGCGGCCCTGGCTATGGCGGTTCTTCCAGCAGCAGTGGCATCACTTATGGCGGTGGCGGCGGCCACGGTGGTTATGGCGGCGAGTCGGCGTTAAATCTTAACGTTGGCGAGGCGTATGATTCAATCCAATCACCGATAGATTTCGGCAGCTCCGGAGGGGGAGGAAACGGGGTATCCGCGGCTTGTAACGGTGGCGGTGCCGTTGCATTGACTGTTTCAGGCACATTGCAAGTCGATGGATCCATCACAGCCAATGGCATAAACGGCTTAAGCCCCGCTGACGGCGGTGGCGCCGGTGGAACCATTAATATAAATGCCGCCGCCTTTGCTGGAGGGGGTTTAATTACTGCCAACGGCGGCAATGGCGCGGGTTCGCTTGGCGGTGGTGGTGGCGGTGGTTGCATCGCAATCATTACCGGAACAAATTCCTTCACTGGGAACATCAGTTGCTTTGGCGGTAGCGGCGCAAACCAGGGCGGGGCGGGGACGGTCTATTTGCAAACGGCCGGCGGTGTCCCGGAAGTGCTTCTGGACAACGGCGGAAACACCAATGTCTGGCCTACGCCGATACAATCCATCAATGGGGAGAATTTGGTGATTCAAAACGGCGCCGCTGCTGTTGGAACCACCTCCAGCCTCAATCTCAACAGCCTGTTGGTGGCTTCCAACTCAACGATTTTGGGAGCGGGCGGCGCCTCCACTGTGGGCTTTATCATCACCAGCAATGCCACGTTCCTGGCCGGCGGACAGTTTTATGCCAACGCCACTGGCTTCGCAGGGAACGAGGGAGACGAAGACGGACAGGGCGCGGATTCGGTTTCGCTCCCCTACGGCGGCGGCGGCGGCGGCAATGGAGGGGCGGGAGGAAATGCCGTGTATAACTCCGCTGCGGGAGGGCGAGGAGGTTATGAGACAATCGCTGAACCCCAAAACCCGGGTGCCGGCGGAGGCGGATACCAGGCCTATTCCATTGGCGGTTACGGTGGCGGTTATGTGTACATGGCTGTCGGCGGCACGTTGCAAGTTAACGGCGCCATCTCCGCCAACGGCGGAAACGGCAGTGGCAGCGGTGGTGGCGGCGGTTCCGGAGGTTCGATTTATTTGCAGGTTGGCAGCTTGTCCGGCACCGGCTCTATTTCTGCCAACGGCGGCACCGGCGCAAATGGCACTGGCGGCGGCGGCGGCGGCGGATGCATCGCCATTACGTTCAACACCAATTCATTTGCGGGCGCAATGACGGCGTTCGGCGGCAGCGGCGCAAATGACGGCGGCGCCGGGACCATCTATTTGAAAACCAATTCCACCAGCCAGGTCTCGCTGATCGTGGACAACGGCGGCAACGTCGGGGCACAATCCTTTGTTCAACCTTTGTCGTCAGTCAACTTGACAGAACGCAATGGCGCCATAATCGGCTTCACATCGGGTTCATATTCTTTGGCCAATATCCTGATGAGTTCAAACGCCGAAATTGTGGTGACAAATAATCCGCTTACCCTCACGGTCAACAATGTCACCGTGCAATCGGGTTGTGGTATTCTTGCCAATGCGGCCGGTTACGTTGCCGGCAATGGCCCCGACTCGGGAAGAAGTTCAGGCATTCTTTCCTCCTATCCATGCAGCGGGGCAGGCAATTGCGGCGCTGGTGGTAATTCTGTGAGCAATGCGGCAGCGGGCGGGCCAACCGGCTCTTTCTCGGCTACGTCACCAGCCGCGCCCGGCAGTGGTGGCGGCAGCTACAGTCCTTATTCCATCGGCGGTGCTGGCGGCGGCGTTATTACGATGAATGTGTCCGGCACCTTGCAGGTTAACGGAATCATTTCCGCCAATGCCGGCAACGGCAGCGGCGACGGCGGCGGTGGCGGCTCGGGTGGCAGTTTGAATCTCAGCGTCGGCAGCCTCACGGGTTCAGGTGTCATTTCCGCCAACGGCGGCAGTGGCGTAAGCGGTGTTGGCGGCGGCGGCGGCGGTGGCCTGATTGCTGTTACGTTTACCCAACCGAGTCCTGTGACCTCAAACCTGTTTACCGGGAGCATCGAGGCTTATGGTGGCAGCGGCGTCAATTACGGCGGTGCGGGAACCATTTTTATTAGGACCAATTCCACTGAACAGTCGTTGCTGATTGCCGACAACGACGGCAATGTGGGAACGAATACCGAGTTGGCTTATAGCTCCTTCGAAAGCGGCCTTATTATTCGGAACGGCGCCATCGGCGCACCATTTTCCAATCCTCTGGAGGCTTCCACAATTTTGGTCACTTCAAACGCCTGGCTGGTTCCTGGAGTTGGCAAAGCAGGAATTATCAACCTTTCTGCGGCCGGCAATGTTACCATTCAAGCAGGCGGCGGCATCATTGCTGATTCCTACGGAAATCTTGAAAATGACGGTTTAGGACATGGTGACGACAGCGTGATTTCGCCGTGGTTTCCGTGCAGCGGGGCCGGTTACGGTGGGTACGGTGGGGCCGGCTCTACGAACGGACTTCCCGGTGGACCAACTTATAGCACCACGACTGAGGCGAATACGATAGGCAGTGGCGGAGGCGGTTATTCGGATTATTCTTACGGCGGTTCCGGCGGCGGCTCCATCGGCCTAACCGTTGAGTCAGATCATATTTTGCAAGTGAACGGCGTCATTTCGGCCAATGGCGGTAACGGCTATGGCTCCGGCGGTGGTGGCGGCTCCGGCGGCAGTATTTCCATCTCCCTTAGTTCTGGGGACACGCTCACAGGTACAGGCTCAATTACCGCCAATGGCGGCTCCGGCGTTTCCAACATCGGTGGTGGCGGTGGCGGTGGTCGCATCGCCCTTTCATTTGCCCCGATTGCGGTTGGCTATACGAATACTTTTACCGGGAAGATTTCCGCTTATGGCGGCAGTGGGTACCAGTATGGCGGCGCCGGCACGCTTTATTTCGCGACGAATCTATCCGAAGCTTATCCGATGGTACTTCTGGATAACAACGGTAACGTCGGCACGAACACCTCCTTTGGTTCCCAAACCCTCAATACGGTCGATGTGACTGTTCAAAATGGTGCAATCGGCCAATTGCCATCCGGCACATGGCAGCCGCACAATGTCCTCATCCTCAGCAACAGCGCAATGACAGCGCTGCCCACGACATCGACAACCATGCAACTAAACAACCTGACCATTGCCGCTGGCGGCGCTTTGTTCCTGGACGGTGAGGGTTATGGCGCGGAATCAGGCCCGGGTGGTGGCACTACGTTCGGCAGCCTTTACGGAGGTGCCGGCCATGGTGGCTATGGTGGCTGTGATTTATATGGCGGCGGAGCCGTTTATGATTCCATCATCGCACCCACGGCTGCCGGAAGTGGCGGAGTCGGTTATCCTGCTGCCAACGGAGGAAGTGGTGGAGGCACGCTGACCATTACTGCCACCGGCACCGTGACAGTAAACGGTCGCCTCTCAGCCAACGGCACGGCCGGTGTCCTCAACGGCGGCGGCGGCTCGGGCGGCAGTCTTTATTTGGAGAACATTTCAAATCTTGCGGGCAGTGGCGTCATTTCCGCCAACGGTGGCGCAGCCGGTCCCAGTTCGGCAGGCGGTGGGGGTGGCGGACGCATCGCGGTCATTTCCGCGGCGAACAATTTTACCGGCCAATATTCTGCCAATGGCGGCAGCGGAACATATCCGGGCGGCGCGGGAACCATCTATACCAAATTGGCAGGCGTTCAGGCAGTGGTCGTGAACAACGGCGGCATCATCGGCACAAATACCCCGATTGGCAGCAGCTTTTCCCCGCCGTCAACGCCGTTTGACCTCGATATTTCCGGTGAGGCTTCCGTGGTGACACTTACGTCGCTGCCGCTCTTGAGCAATTTAAATCTATCGGCGTTTTCGACACTGACAATACCGTTCGCGCAATCGAATCTCTTCATCGGCACGTTGAGCAATGCCAACATCGCCGGCAGTTTGGAAGTAGACCATCTGGGATATCCCTTGACGAATGGCCCCGGCGCCGGTGCTTCCATCAATAACGAGGGCTCCGGTGGCGGCTATGGCGGCCCTGGCGGCGCCTCTGGCAGTGGCGCTCTCGGAGGAACCACCTACGGCTCCGCGTTGGAACCTCTGTCTCTCGGCAGT
>JASHZU010000108.1 GCA_030042375.1 Verrucomicrobiia bacterium | reverse complement strand
TTTTCCAACTGCTCCTGCGTGACGGGACCACTTACGGCCGTGGCGGGTGCGGACTTGATTTCCAGGCCAAGGGCGTCGGCGTCCTTGCCGTCAATGCGGAACATGTTGCCGTTGACGATGACAGTGTAGCTGCCGCCGAGAGATTGGGTGATATAGGCCTGGCCGCCTTTTTGCAGCGTGATCTTCGTGCCGACGGGCACGACGGAGGCCTCGACATCGCGCGTCAGCGTTTTGGCTTCATTTGGACTCATAAGTAAATCAATTTAATGCGCTAACATCATCGCTTGAAACGGGAACGAAAGCAACTGGTCTCTGCATGAACGTAGGCTTGCGAAATTCCAGATAAGAGATTAAATATTAGGGGTGAGCGTCATGGATTTGAAAAAGGAACTGGTTGCGCTTTCTGCCACGGAACAGGCGGAAGTGGCCGCGTTTTTATTTCAACTACGCCGAAAGGACGATGCAGATTATCAGGCGAAAATCGAACGACGGCTCAATGACAAAGATCCTTCGCATTGGCTGACGGTTGACGAATTTGAGAAGCGTTTGAAAGACAATTAACTTCATGGCGCCCTACGCAGTCTATCTGCATCTTGAATTGCTTGAAGTTATTCCGAAGCGCGGAGCGCAGCAGCAAAAAATCATTCGATTCATCCAGTCACTCTCTGAAAATCCTTTTACCGAAGGCCATTATACGGACACAGATAAAACCGGTCGTATTCGGCAAATTAAAATTGTGGGTGATTATGCGATTACCTATTGGGTTGACCATCCAGCAAAGGCTGTGATTGTTGTGGATATTGCTCTTGCGGACCGATAGTCAAGCCGCCGTATTCTCATGCTTTTCGGCGCGATAGCAGAAGTAGGAATAAACGGCCGGCACGATGGCGATAATGAGGACGATCGGCACAATGCCCCACAGGAATGATTGCGTGGACGGCAGCAAAAGCGCGACCAGAAGCATGAGAATGCCGCCACCGATCATGACGCGTCCGCCCAGGCGATGGGTCCTGGTCCAGACGGTGCGTGATTCGAGAGTCCACGGCGTGCGAAACCCGGCGAAGTAATTCGGCCGCAGTTTGCCCATGAAATTACCCAGCACAATGAACAGGAGCGCCATGGCGACCCCGATAAAACGGTTCATATCCAGGCGAACCCGAAGGGCAACGGCAAGGATGGCAAACGCAATCCCCGCATTGAACAGCGTGCCGATGAGACGCACGATTTTGAAAATGCGCACAACGCTGGGCCTGGCTTCGTCGTCACACTTGCGCACCCGGGGATCGAGGAATGGTATGAGCGCCAGGATAATGGCCAAAAAAATATTCAGCACCGGCATGAAGAGCGTGCCAAAGGCCTTGCTGGAGTAGTTGTCAATTTGGCCGTGGATGTTCCAATGCGTGGGAATCTGCGCGGGCAATTTATCCCACAGCAGGGCCACGGCGCAAAACGGCGCCGCCAGGATCAGCAGTTGGAGCCATTCGCCTTTTAGCAGTTTCATAAGAACTTCCTTTCTGTTTTTTGACGATTTTCATCAGCCAGGCAAAACATTCGTCCAGCACGGTGGTGTTCAGGGAGTAAATGATAAATTGCCCGTTTTTTTCCGGCAGGATTAAATCCGCCTGCTTCAGCAAATCGAGATGGTGCGAAATGGTCGGCTTGCTGAAGGGAAAACGGTCGGCAATCTCGCCGGCGGTCATTTCCTTTTCCCGCAGGAACTCCAGGATCTTGCGCCGGGTCGGATCATTCAGGGCTTTAAACAGCTTGTCCATATCAGTTAGATATTTAGACAATAGTCTAAATACTTAAAAGTGTCAATCGGAATTATGGTAAAAAAATGCAGGGTTAATTCTGCTCGTTTTCCGTGCTGACCGGTTTGCTCTCGCCCTTGAGCGCGGACATCACGGCGTGCCAGGAGAGAATCGCGCATTTCACGCGCGCGGGATATTTGTGCACGCCGGCGAACACAGCGAGCTTGCCGACGTCGCCGAGGACTTTGCCGGTGGTGACCATTTCGTGGACGCGGCCGAACATCGTTTCCACATCGGCCTTGGTTTTGCCCTTGGCAAATTCCGTGAGCAGCGAAGCCGACGCTTTGGAAATGCAGCAACCGGAACCAACGAAACTGATCTCGGAGATTTTATCGCCGTCGAGGTTCAGGAAAAGTTTGAGCTGATCGCCGCAAAGGGGATTGTGGCCCTGGGCCGAGCAGGTGCACTGCGCCATTTCGTGGAAATTGCGCGGCTTTTTGCAGTGGTCCAGGATGACCTGCTGGTAAAGGTCATTGATATCGTCAAACATATCTTCAATCTAGCACAAGGCGCAAAACACGCACGCGTGCTGCCGCGCCTGTTCGCCAGGGAAAGTTATTTATTCAGATGATGATTGGCTTCCAGCCGGTCCCACACGAGCTTGTCCAATTCCTCGCGCACGGGCGCGCACTTCACGCGCTCAACAATCTCCCCGGCGAACGCATGAATCAACATGCGCCGCGCCACGTTTTCGGGAATGCCGCGCGCGCGCAAATAAAACACGCTCTCGGAATTCAATTGGCCCACCGTCGCGCCGTGGGTGCATTTCACGTCGTCGGCATAAATCTCGAGCTGCGGCTTGGTGTCCGCTGTGGCGTCGTCCGAGAGCAGCAGATTTTTGTTCGTCTGCTTGGCATCGGTTTTTTGGGCGATGGGATGGACGTAAATGCGCCCATGAAAAACGCCCTTGGATTTGTCATCCAGGATGCCGTTGAAATATTCGTGGCTGGCGCAATGCGGCTGCGCATGCTCG
>JASHZU010000107.1 GCA_030042375.1 Verrucomicrobiia bacterium | reverse complement strand
TGCATACGTTTGGCGCCTCCGCGCCGCTCAAGGAACTTCAAAAACATTTCGGCTTCGAACCGGACAAGGTGGTTGAAATTTGCAAATCTGTGCTGGCCGAACAAAAAAATTTGAAAAAATGAAAATCAGTCCATTGGCAGGGAAACCGGCGGTGCCATCCATTCTCGTGGATGTGCCGACGCTTATCGCGGCATACTACACCGAAGCACCCGACCCATCTGTGCCGGCCCAGCGAGTGGCTTTCGGCACGTCCGGTCACCGGGGTTCCTCGCTGCAGAGGTCATTTAACGAGCAGCATATCCTTGCCATCAGCCAGGCGATTTGTCTCTACCGCAAACAACAGCAGATTGACGGCCCGTTGTTTCTCGGCATCGATACCCACGCGCTCTCCGTTCCAGCGATGAGAAGCGCGCTCGAAGTGCTGGCCGCCAACGGAGTAAACGTTATGCTCGCCGAGGGCGATGATTACACGCCCACGCCCGTCATCTCCCACGCGATTCTCACATACAACCATGGACGCAAGAATGGCTTTGCCGATGGCATCGTCATCACACCCTCGCACAACCCGCCACACGATGGCGGTTTCAAATATAATCCGCCCAATGGTGGCCCGGCGGACACCAATGTCACCGGTTGGGTCGAAGCGAAAGCCAACGAATTGCTGGAAGCCGGGCTTCAAGGCGTAAAAAGAATCCCGTTCGAGAAAGCGTTGCGCGCGGATACCACGCACCGGCATGACTATCTCACGGCCTATGTGAATGACCTGGGCAACATCGTGGACATGGAAGCCATCCGCAGCTCGACCATCAAGTTGGGGGTGGATCCTCTCGGCGGTGCCGGAGTTCATTACTGGGGCCGGATCGCCGCGAACTATAGATTAAACCTGACCATCGTCAGTGAAATCGTTGACCCGACCTTCCGTTTCATGACTGTGGATTGGGACGGCCAGATCCGCATGGACCCGTCTTCACCCTATGCCATGCAACGATTGATTGGTTTGAAAGATCGTTTCGATGTCGCCTTCGCCTGCGATACCGACCATGACCGGCACGGGATTGTCGCCCGCAACACCGGCTTGATGCCGCCCAATCATTATCTTTCAACCTGCATTTTCTATCTTTTCCAACACCGGCCAAATTGGCGCCGGGAAACTGCGGTCGGCAAGACGCTCGTCAGCAGCCAAATGATTGACCGTGTCACCGCCAAAATTGGCCGGAAGCTTTCCGAAGTCCCGGTCGGTTTCAAATGGTTTGTGGATGGGCTGTTCAACGGCTCGCTTGGCTTTGTCGGAGAGGAAAGCGCCGGAGCCACCTTCCTCCGCCAGGACGGTAGTGACTGGACGACGGATAAAGACGGCCTTGCCCCGGCCCTCCTGTCGGCGGAAATGACCGCAAAGATGGGCCGCGATCCCGGAGACATTTACCGCGATCTGACCCGTGAACTGGGTGATCCCATTTATGATCGCGTGGAAGCCCCGGCGACGGCGAAGCAAAAAGACGCTCTCAAAAAGCTTTCTCCGCAGCAGGTTCAGCAGAAGGATCTCGCCGGCGAAAAAATCCAATCCATCCTTACCCGCGCTCCCGGCAATGACGCACCCATTGGCGGCCTGAAAGTGATTGCAGAAAATGGTTGGTTTGCCGCCCGCCCGTCCGGCACGGAGGACATCTACAAAATTTACGCCGAAAGTTTCCGTGGAACGGATCATTTGCGCCGCATCCAGGAGGAAGCCCAGGCAATTGTTAACGACGCCATCGCCGCATCGGCTCGTTAAACGAATTTTCAATACGTTAAAATAGAAAGGAGTTTTATGGATAAAGAAACTAACACCGGCAGAAGTCAATTTGGTTTTCTGCCCTCTGATGTCCCGGGCTTGGATTCACTGATTGAGCTGGCGCTGGACATGCGCTGGTCGTGGAACCACCGCGCCGACGCCCTCTGGCAACAGCTTGATCCCGAGTTATGGGATCTGACTCACAACCCTTGGGTCTTGCTGCAAACGGTATCAACTGACCAGCTCAAAAAAACTTTGGCCGAACCAGCCTTTCGCAAAAAAGTGGATGATCTCGTTGGCGCCAAGCGCCAGGAGGTCGAAGCCCCGGCGTGGTTTCAAAAACAATATTCCAAGACCGGCTTGAATTGCGTGGCTTACTTCAGCATGGAATTCATGCTGAGCGAGGCGCTCCCCATTTATTCCGGCGGCCTCGGCAACGTGGCCGGCGACCAACTCAAAGCCGCGAGCGACTTGGGCGTGCCCGTGGTGGGCCTGGGATTGCTTTATCAACAAGGCTATTTTCGCCAGGTCATTGGCAAAGACGGAAGACAACAGGCGCTTTACCCATACAACGCTCCCGGTCAATTGCCCATCACTCCGTTGCGCCAATCCAACGGCGAGTGGTTGCGACTGGAAGTCAGGCTGCCGGGCTATTCCGTTTGGGTTCGCGCCTGGCAAGTGCAGGTCGGCCGCGCAAAACTTTATCTGCTCGATAGTAATGACGCGGCGAACTATCCCGCCTGGCGCGGTATCACCAGCGAGCTTTACGGCGGCGGGCCGGAACTGCGGCTCCGGCAGGAGCTGGTCCTCGGCATTGGCGGTTGGCGGCTTCTTAAAACCCTTGGCATCCAGCCGCAGGTTTGTCACTTGAATGAAGGGCATGCGGCCTTTGCTATTTTGGAACGCGCCCGTAATTTCATGGAAGACACCGGGCAGCCGTTCGATGTCGCGCTGGCAGCCACCCGCGCCGGCAATCTTTTCACAACGCACACCGCGGTGCCTGCCGGGTTTGATCGGTTTTCGCCCGACCTGATCGGAAATTATCTTAGTGCCTACGCTCAACGTCTTGGCATCACGATTCAGGATCTCCTGGCCTTGGGCCGGCTGAATCCCGGGGATGCTTCTGAGCCGTTTAACATGGCCTATCTCGCCATCCGCGGCAGCGGTGCCATCAATGGAGTCAGCCGCCTGCATGGCCAGGTCAGCCGCCGCATTTTTGCGTCGCTCTTTCCCCGCTGGCCGGAAAATGAAGTGCCCGTCAAACACATCACCAATGGCATCCATGTTCCCAGTTGGGACTCCCCCGCGTCCGATGAACTTTGGGAAGGAGCTTGCGGAAAAGGCCGCTGGCTGGATAGTGCAGGCACACCGGATCAAAACATCCAGCGCGCGTCCGACCAACGACTCTGGCAAATGCGCACCACGAACCGTAAGTCGCTGATCGAATATGCGCGGCAACGATTGTCACGGCAAATGTATGTCGGCGGTATGTCGGGGGAAGACGCAGAGGTAGCCAAAAATTTGTTTGACCCTGACGTCCTGACCTTGGGATTCGCACGGCGCTTTGCCACTTACAAGCGGCCAAATTTGTTGCTGCACGACCCGGAACGGCTCACGCGCATCCTCACCAACCCAGGTCGTCCCGTGCAGCTCATCATTGCCGGCAAAGCCCATCCCGCTGACCAGCCCGGCCAGGATATGATTGAGCAATGGATCCATTTTATTCGCCAGCCTGCCATTCGTCCCCATGTGATGTTCTTGAGCGATTATGACATGCTGCTGACCGAGCACCTTGTCGAGGGCGTGGATGTCTGGCTCAACACCCCGCGGCGTCCCTGGGAAGCCAGCGGCACCAGCGGCATGAAAGTGCTCGTCAACGGCGCGCTCAATTTGTCGGAATTGGACGGCTGGTGGGTCGAAGCCTACACGCCGGAAGTTGGCTGGGCGCTGGGCGATGGCCAGGAGCACGGCGATGATCCGGCCTGGGACGCCGCCGAGGCCAACCATCTCTACGAATTGCTCGAACAGGAGGTCGTGCCGCAGTTTTACACTCGCGACCAAAACGGCATCTCCAAACAATGGGTGGATCGCATGCGCCAAAGCATGGCCCGCCTGACCCCCCGTTTCTCCGCCAGCCGCACGGTGCGCGAATATACGGAGCAATGTTATTTGCCGGCCTTCGCTGCCTACCAGGAGCGCGCCGCAAATAAAGGCGCCCTCGGAGCGCAGATTCTTAAATGGCGGCGGACCCTGGAACAAAAATGGCCGGGATTGCGCTTTGGCGAAGTAAAGGTTCAATCCGACGCGCAGAAACACACCTTTGAAATTCAATTGTTTTTGGATGACATCGCTCCGGACTCCGTGCGGCTCGAGCTATATGCCGATGGCGAAACTCCGGTGCGACAGGAAATGAAACGCGGCCAGCAGCTTGCGGGTTCGGTCAATGGCTACGTCTATAGCGGGAGTGTGCCTGCCAACCGGCCTGCGGGTGATTACACACCGCGCGTCGTGCCTTATTTCCCGAAGGCCGTGGTTCCGCTGGAAGCGGGCCAAATCCTGTGGCAAAGATAATTTCGCCCGCCTGAGCCACCCGAAAGAGTGCGTCAGAATCAACCTAGTTGTGGAGTATGCGCGATGAGGTGTTTCTGTTAGGTTGACGACATAAGGCCAGAAGTCAGCCCGTTCTTGGAACGGAACGGTGGCTTCATTGGAAAAAACAATACATAAACAAGGAAATATCATGCCAAACTATAATAAACTCTACACGGCACAGGATAGCGCCATCGTATTCATTGACCACCAGCCGCAGATGCTTTTTGGCGTCGCCAATGCTGACCGCGCCACTCTGATTAATAACGTCACGTTACTGGCCAAAGTCGCCAAGGAATTCAATGTTCCCTCCGTAATTACTGCTGTTGAAACCGAAGCCTTTAGCGGTTACGTCTGGCCGCAACTGCTCGATGTTTTCCCCGGCCAGCCCATCGTCGAACGCACGTCAATGAATTCCTGGGATGACGCAGGCTTCCGCAAAGCGATCGAAGCCACCGGCCGCAAGAACATTATCATGACCGGTCTGTGGACCGAAGTCTGCGTGACATGGCCGACCATCGAAATGCTGGGGGCCGGCTACAATATTTATGTGGTGGAAGATTGCTGCGGAGCCACTTCACCCGCCGCCCAGGAAGCAGCGTTGTCGCGCATGGTGCAAGCCGGGGCAGTTCGCCTCACGACCATTCCTGCTTTGTTGGAGTGGCAACGCGATTGGGCGAAGCGGGAGCATTATGACGGGCTCATGAAGTTGATTAGACAGCAGGGCGGCGCTTACGGCGTCGGTGTGGAATATGCCTACACCATGGTTCATCACGCGCCACAATCAGCCAAAGTGCCGCAGGTCGTCCCGAAGAAATCTCACTAGCAAAAAATGAGCGCATCATCGTATCCCGACCTCATTCTTTACAACGGCCGTATCACGACGCTGGATCCCAAATATCCGGAGGCAGCCAATCTGGCTGTCAAAGACGGACGCATCACCGGCGTGAATGAAGCCGAGGAATACGAGCGCGGACCAGGTACCAAAGTCATTGATCTCAAAGGCCGCCGGGTCATTCCCGGCTTGAACGACTCACATCTGCACGTCATTCGCGGCGGCTTGAATTACAACATGGAATTGCGTTGGGATGGTGTGCCGAGTCTGGCCGATGCCTTGCGAATGCTCAAGGAACAGGCCCAACGCACGCCGCCCGGCCAATGGATTCGTGTCGTTGGCGGTTGGACCGAATTTCAGTTCGCCGAACGCCGGATGCCCACGCTGGACGAAATCAACGCGGCTGCACCCGAAACGCCTGTCTTCATCCTGCATCTCTATTGCCATGCGTTACTCAATAAGGCTGCCCTTCGCGCCTGCGGTTATACGAAGGACACGCCCAATCCAATCGGCGGAGAAATCCAACACGATAGCCAGGGCAACCCCACCGGCCTGCTCGTTGCCCGTCCCAACGCCAACATCCTTTACGCCACGCTCGCCAAAGGACCCAAACTGCCGCCTGAACATCAGATGAATTCCACGCGTCACTTCATGCGCGAACTCAACCGCCTGGGCCTGACCAGTATTATTGATGCCGGCGGTGGATTTCAAAATTACCCGGAGGACTACGCCGTCATCGAAGAATTGCATAAACGCGGCGAAATG
>JASHZU010000106.1 GCA_030042375.1 Verrucomicrobiia bacterium | reverse complement strand
CCAATGGCCACGACGGTGACGGTGGCCGGATACATGAGGGCGGTCTTAACTTTCTTGCGGAGGCGCTCGGTGTTTTCAAGGTAGGTTGACAGGCGGGTGAGAATTTCCGCCAGCAAACCGCCTTTTTCACCCGCGCCGACCATGGAGACGTATAATTTGTTAAAAGCCTTGGGATGTTTTTGGAGCGCTTCGGAAAGGCTCTCACCGCTTTCCACACGGGTGGAAACGTCCGTGACCGTGTCGCGCATGACCTTGTCATTGGTCTGTTCGGCCAGTGCCTGGAGGGATTGGACGATGGTAATACCGGCGTCCACCATGGTGGCGAGCTGGCGGGTGAAAATCACGAGGTCGGTCAGCCTGACTTTGCCGCCCTTGGTTTTGCCTTTTTTGGAGATTTTTTCCTGGATGGAGACAACCAGGAGATTGCGGTTAAGCAAGGCAGCGATGGCGGCCTGCTCGTTGGCGGCTTCCACGGCGTTGCGAATTTCCCGTCCGGTTACCGTCTCGCGGGCGGTATAAACATACGATGGCATAATGCTATAATTTAAGATTTTCCGCTTTCAGTTCGTCCAACCCAACTTATCCGCCCGGATTAAGCATTCTTTATTCCAACTTTAGGGATATAGGAGGGATTGGCTCTCCCTCACCCCCCAACCCTCTCCCGCCGGGAGAG
This sequence comes from Verrucomicrobiia bacterium, assembly GCA_030042375.1. The sequence goes on along the minus strand of JASHZU010000106.1, from coordinate 3,268 downwards.
GGAGAGGCTGCTGGACCAATGCTGTCAATGCTTGAGCAGCGCTTCCTATTCAGAATTTGTAATAGGTAAAACGGCTTGCAAACAGGGAAGCTTCCCAAAAATGGCAATAACTATAACTAGTAAAAGTGAAGTTAAAGGAAGCCAAAGGGGGAACGCTGAACGTTGTAAAATCCTTGGAAAAAAGCGGGGCGGAAACGGTCAAGGTTTGGGCCATAGTGTCCAAAAATAATGACACAAAAGGGACATACATATGCAAATGGCTCGCCTGCAACGGTTTGTGCGAGAGATTTTATAAAAAAAAATGTTGTCAAATCTTTTGCTTTCCCCTATTGTCGTTTCAATTGCACGTCACGGTGCAGGGCAAGACAGGGTTTTGCCCCTCGTTTACAGGACAAACAAACAAAAACAAACCAAACAACATCGGAGGAACCAGATGAAGTTTAATAAATGGACAGTAGGTCTGGCCGCAGTGGGCGTGGTAAGCCTCGCCTCGGCAGCGCGCGCAGACGAACAAATGAGCCAGGTGCAAACCGCGCTCACCCAAACCACTCTCAGTGGTTATGTGGATACCGCAATGCAATATAACCCAGGAACAGACGCAAACCCCGGTACCGGTGGTGTCCCAGGCGCTAATGTTCCCCACTATGCCTTCGCCAAAGACGACGGCTTCCAGTTCAACGCCCTTGATATCGCGTTGGACCGGCCGGAAGATTCAAGCGCCTGGGCGGCGGGCTATCACATTGAAATAATGGCGGGTTCTGACGCGGTCGGCGTTGGCGATACCGCCGACGGCGCGTTTGGCGCAGGCGTTGTCCGCCAGGCGTTCGTTCGCCTCCACACGCCGGTGGGCGGCAACGGCATTGACTGGCAAATCGGTATTTTTGACAACCTGATTGGTTATGAATCCAACAGCGATCCGCTGAACCCCAACTATACGCGCTCCTATGGCTATACGATTGAGCCGACGACCCTGACGGGTGTTTCGGCCACGTATAAAGTCAATGACGAAATCACGGTCGAGGGTGCCGTTGCTGATCAACCCGGTGGCTTGGGAACTATCGCGCCTGCAAATGAATCCACCACCCAGTATGAGTCTCAAAAAACCTATACGGGTCTCGTGTCGCTTACCGCCCCGGACAGCTTTGGCTGGTTGAAAGGCGCCACGGCGAGCGCTGGTGTGGTTGATGGAAATGATTCCCAGAAATTTGGCAAAGGCCAAACGATCAATTGGTATGCCGGCGCCACTGTTCCGACGCCGTTGAGCGAATTGAAGCTTGGTGTGGCTTATGACTATCTCATGGAGAGTGATAAGGCTGTCACCGGCATAAATATCGGAGACGACATTTGGGTCATCGGTGGTTATGGCACGTGGCAGTTTAACGACAAGCTCAGCTTGAACATGCGCGCTGAGTATTTCAGTGACGATAGCAACCCGCCTGATACGGTTGTGTTATATTCGACTTTCAACCCTTCAACCTTTGCTACAACCCCCGGCAACAAGGGTGAGGAAGTTACGGCCACCCTCCAGTACAACCTGTGGGCGAACGTGATAACCCGAGGTGAATTCCGCTGGGACCACGTGGAACACGGAAGTGCTTTCGGCGCGAGTTCCTCTCCTGCTACTTTAGGCGAACCCTACAGGTCCAACGACTTCCTGCTGGCTCTGAACATCATTTATCAGTTCTAATTTAATTGGAACGACACAGCCCCTTCCGGCACGACCGGAAGGGGTTTTTTGTTTTATGGGAATACGCTTTATTGGAATCTTTCAGTTCGTTCCTGACATTTCATTTGTTTTAAAATACGATTGATTTTCCATGCAATTCATCCGGGACATATACGCGGCGAAAAAGGCGTCCGGGCAACCGGTCATTTCGTTTGAGTTTTTTCCGCCCAAGACGGCCGAGGGCGAGCGCAAATTATTGGAGAAACACATTCCCGCGCTGGCGCAGGCCAAGCCGGATTTTTGCTCGGTCACTTACGGCGCGGGTGGCGGCACGCGCGACAAGACGTTGATGATTGTGGAGCGCATCCAGCGCGAGCATGGGTTGACGGCGCTGGCACACCTGACCTGCGTGAACCACACACGCGAGGAAGTCCGCGGCGTGCTGGAAAAAATCCGCGCGCTGGGCTGCCACAATATCCTGGCGCTGCGCGGGGACCCGCCGGGCGGCGGCGAATTTCACGCGACGCCCGGGGGCTTTGAATATACGGCGGAGCTGGTGCAATTCATCCGTGACCACAATCATTTTTCCATCGGCGTGGCGGGTTTTCCGGAAGGCCATATCGCCAATAAGCACGGCAAGCTGGACGATTGGAAGCATTTGAAGGAAAAAGTGGAGGCGGGGGCGGATTTTGTGCTGACGCAATTGTTTTTCGATAACGCGGATTTTTTGGAATTCCGGGAGCACCTGGCAAACCGGCTGGGGGTGCGCGTTCCGCTGGTGCCGGGCATCGTGCCGATTTTGAGCGCGACGCAAATCACCAAATTCACGCAGCTCTGCGGCGCGAAAATCCCGCCAGGGCTGCGGGAAAAATTGGATGAATTGGGCAACGACGACGAGGCTTCGGTGGAATTCGGCATCAAATACGCGACGGCGCAATGCCGGGGATTGCTGCGGGCGGGCGTGCCGGGGCTGCATTTTTACACGCTCAACAAGTCGTACTCCACCGTCCGGGTTTTGAAGAACCTGGGACTGGCGTGAACCTTCTCGTTAACCTCACGTTTTAAAGCAGCGGTATTCCGGAACTACCTGCTTTTCTATTCCATGCTAGAATCCCCCACGGTGGGCCAATGTCTGCCGCGTCCCGCCTCTGCGGGATGGGTTCTTTGACATATTTTTGAAGTAGGAGCCGAGGTAACGAGGCTCTGATCAAAGCCCCGTTAGGGGCGATAGATATATAGCCCCGGGATTTATCCCGGGGTGAAAGGCCAAAATAAATCATTCAATATCCGCGCAAGCGGGCGAGTCTGCGAGCGTATCTGTTTGGCGGCAAATTAACCTAAATCAACTCTTCAGGTTGAAAAACAAACCAAAAACAAACCGATACAGACCGAAAAAAGAATTCGGGATTGAAAAAATTAAAGCCTGCTAAAGCCTGTTTAAGGCTGCTAAAGGCTGCTAAAGGGTCTCCACCCCCCGGGTACCAGTCCTTAAAGCAAGGTGCTAACGACGATGCCCAGCACGCTGAGCGGTCCCTGGTCTTCGAGGCCGTCGGCAGCTTTGTCGAGCTTTTGCAGGGAGAGCTGGGCGTTTTTATAGAATTC
>JASHZU010000105.1 GCA_030042375.1 Verrucomicrobiia bacterium | reverse complement strand
GAAACAAACGGCTCTCTTTCTGACGCCGTTTCCGTTTATGGGGAAAACCTCACTAATAACGTCCCCGAAAGCTGGCAGCGGCAGGCCGTCTTGAAAATTGCCGAACTGTCCGCCCGCCAAAACAATTTCTCGAATGCGATAATTTCCCTCGAAAACTTTCAATCCCGTTTCACCAATTCGCCGGCCATGGACTCTGTGGTTCTGGCGCTGGGCGAGTTGTGCTTGAAGAACTATGCCAAACTGCGCTCAGCCACAAATGATGATTTGGTACAGGCGCAATCGTATTTCAATGAGTTTATTGGCACTTTTACAAACAGCCCGCTCCTGGGCCGGGCTTATTTGGACCGTGGCTGGTGCTTCTGGATCCAGTCAAACTGGCTTGATAGCGCCACCGATTTTCAGGCCGCCACAGAAAAGCTGCCGCCATCCGTGGATTTGGCCGTGGCGGATTTCAAGCTGGGTGACGCCCAATTTCGCCAGGCAAATTTGCCCGCCGCCTATACGAATTATCAGTCGGTGGCGGACGATTTTGCCGGTTATCCTGTTGTGCAACAAACCCTCGTGCCCCAGGCGCTTTACCAGATGCTCCGTATTTCTATCCAGGAGCAGGATCATTCAGGCGCCACCAATGCGGTCGCTAAAATCCTGAAAATTTATCCGATGAGCCCCGTCGCGGAAAGCAGCCTCTTGATTGAAGGCGAGGCGCTGTCAGACTGGAACGACCCCCTGGCGGCTCGCGCGCTTTTCCAGCAATTTGAGCAGGATTTTCCGAACTCCGAACAATCGCCGGATGTAGAATTGGCCATTGCCCGGACCTACGAACAGGAAACCAATTGGACCACGGCCGTTTCCATTTATGATTCGTGGATTGAACGGTTCAAGGATAACGCCAAGCTGTTGCCGGCAGTTAAATACGCCCGTGCCTGGGCCAATTTCAAAGGGGGACGGGAAACAGCCTCCTTCCTCCTGTTCACAAACTTTCTTGCAGAATACCCCTCCAATGCCGTCCTGACACCCGTCGTTCAGTGGTGGCTGGGAGATTATTATTCGGGCCAGGGTGATTGGGCGATCGCCGAGCAAAATTATGAGATGGTCTTTCAAAACTGGCCTGACTCCACCCTCGCCTATCCAGCCATGCTCATGGCCGGCCGTGCCGCCATGGGATGGCAAGGCTATGATGATGCGAAAGACTATTTTGCAAAAATAATTGAAATAACCAATACTCCGCCGATTTATGCCACGGATCCGCAGGATTGGGACACCTTGAGCGCGCAGGCCTGGTTCGCCTATGGCGACGTCCAAATGCTGCAGCCTTCATCGGATACCAACAATCCTTTCGCCAATTACAAACAGGCCATTACCATTTTTCAGGAAGGAGTTTGCCAGCTCTACCCTGGCAGTGAACAGGCAGCTCTCGCCTGGGGCGAAATCGGCAATTGTTATATGCAGCTCGCCGCCCAGTCGCCTAGCTATTATACCAATGCCGCAGACGCCTATGGCCAGGTCACCAATTCGTCAGCCGCCGCTGTTACCGAGCGCAGCCAGGCTCAGGTCGGCATCGGTCTGGTTTATGAGAAACGTGCCGCCCTCGATCCCGTAAACCAAACCGCGCTCCTTCAATCCGCGCTAAACAACTATCTCGACGTCTTCTTTGGGAAAAATCTTCGCGACGGCGAAAGCGCCGATCCCTACTGGGTCCAACAAGCTGGCCTGCAGGCGCTGCCCCTGGTTCAGCAGTTGGGTGTCGGCGACGCCAATAAATTCATTGATCAAATGGAAACGGTTCTCCCGCAATTGAAAGATTACCTCGAAAAAAAGCGGCTCGAACTTTCCCACGCTAAAGGTCCATAATTAGGATGTCTGCGGGTCCCACGCCGCTCTATAATCCTCGCTAAATTTAAATACCCTCTATTTGACACGCGTCCGCAAGCAGTTTAGCGTTAAATACAAATGAGCGAAATAGTTTCAGCGGAAACGACCGTCAATCTGACTCAAAATGCTGTGGACGAAATTAAGTCCCTTCTCAACAAGTCAGAAAATGCCGGTAAGAATCTCCGCCTCTACATTGAGGAGGGCGGTTGTTCCGGCATGCAATACGGCATGGTCTTTGATGAAAAACGCGATGGGGACCTCGTTTCCGAAAGGGGCGGCGTTAGCGTCCTCATTGACCCCATCAGCGCGAACTACCTGCGCGGTGCCGTCGTGGATTTCAGCGATTCCATGACCGCTGGCGGTTTTAAAATCACCAATCCCAACGCCAAACAAAGTTGCGGTTGCGGAAAATCCTTTCAGGCCTGAACCGGACCGATCAACCGGATCAAGCCTTATAATGCCGTTCCGTGAGATGCGGAACGGCTTATTTTTTGTCTTAAATCCAGCCCCGCCGTACCAGCCACATCTTGATGATTTGCGTCAACCCAACATAGCAAAGCAGCGTCGCCGCGAGGACCGGCCAGAATTGCCACGGCAGCGGCACCATTCCCAATGGTCTGGCCAGCGGCGAAAACGGCAGGATTGCGCCAATAACCATGATTAGGATGCTCGTCATCGTTAGTTGCCAGCTGGCGCGCGATTGAACAAACGGCACCAGGTTTGTGCGAATGACATGGATAATAAGCGTTTGGGTCATCAACGATTCCACAAACCAGCCGGTGTTAAACAGCGCGGCCGCGTAGGTGCTGTTCGGGTCGTCATGCGGACCCGCAAATCGTGCAATCAAATCCGGCGTCGGCGGCACTAGATTGAGATTGTTGCACTTCCAATAAAACCACATGAAACAAAATGTCGTATAATCGAAAATGGAACTGACCGGCCCGAGGAATAAAATAAATTTGGTAATTTCGCCAAAATGCCAGGGACGCGGCTTGGCCGTGTATTGTTCGCTGACGTTATCCGTCGGAATCGGCACCTGCGAAAAATCGTAAAGCAAATTGTTCGTCAAAATTTGCAGCGCCTGCATCGGCAAAAAGGGAAACCACGCGCTCGCGCCCAGCACGCTGAACATATTTCCAAAATTGGAACTGGCGCCCATTCGGATATATTTCAGGATGTTCGCAAAAATCTTCCGCCCTTCAATGACCCCCTCTTCCAGTACCATCAAATTCTTTTCCAGCAAAATCATGTCGGCGGATTCCTTGGCGATGTCCACCGCATTATCCACCGATATGCCCACGTCTGCCTGCCGCAACGCCGGCGCGTCATTGATGCCGTCGCCCATGAAACCAACGACGTGCTTCTTCTTTTGCAGCGCTTGCACCACGCGCTTTTTGTGCGCGGGCGAAAGGCGCGCGTAAACGTCAATCGTGTCAATCGCTTCCGCCAATTGCTCGTCAGACATCTTTTCCACGTCATTGCCCAGCAGGATTTTTTCCGCATGGATGCCCACTTCCGAACAGACCTTGCGCGTCACCAAATCATTGTCACCCGTTAAAACTTTCACCATCACACCATGCTGTCGCAGCGCCGCAATCGCCTTCGATGCCGACTCTTTGGGCGGATCCAGGAATGCCAGGTAACCCGTCAGGCATAACTCGCATTCGTCCGCCTTGGTAAACGTCGTCTGCGTGCCCAGCTTCTTGGTCGCCACAGCCAGCACTCGAAAACCGTCTTCGCTCAATGAATTGACCTGCTCAATCAAATTGCCCACCAGGATCGGCTCCATCGGGAAAATTTCCCCATCGCTGGCAAATTGGGTGCAGCGTGTGAATACGGCTTCCGGCGCGCCTTTTGTCAAAAGCTGCCGCTCCCCGTCCGGTCCTTGCACCGCCACCGACATCATGCGCCGTGAAAAATCAAACGGGATTTCGTCCACCTTGCTGTATTTCTCCACCGACAATTCCTTGTGCAATTCTGAGTATTTCAGGACGGCGCGATCCAGCACGTTTTTCAACCCCGTTTGAAAATGGCTGATGAGATAGGCGTCCCGCAAAACCTCTTCGCTCTCGTTTTTAAAAACATCGCAATGGATTTCCAAAATGACGTGGTCAATCGTGAGCGTTCCTGTCTTGTCCGTGCAGAGCACGTCCATCGCGCCGAAGTTTTGAATCGAGTTCAGCCGCTTCACAATGACTTTCTTGCGCGACATTGCCAGCGCGCCCTTGGAAAGACAGACCGAGACAATCATCGGCAGCATTTCCGGCGTCAGCCCCACCGCAATCGCCAGCGCAAAAAGAAACGTGTCCTTGCCCCAGCTATGTTTTGTGAAACCATTGATTAAAAATGACGCCGGCGCCATGAACGCCATGAACGTAATCATCAACCACACAAATTTTTTCACGCCTTTGTCGAACGCCGTGTCCACCTGCTGCCCGGCGAGGCTGCTGGCCATTTTCCCGAAGTAGGTTTGCGAGCCTGTCGCCGCAATCACCGCAGTGGCCGAGCCGCTTTCCACGCTCGTGCCCAGGAAGCAAAGGTTGCTATGTTCAATCGGCTGGATATTGGGGCGCGGATCCGGCGCGTCGTGTTTTTCCACCGGCAGCGATTCGCCGGTGAGCGTTGCCTGGATAATGAATAAATCCTTTGCCGTCATCAGCCGCACGTCCCCCGGAATCATATCGCCGGCGCAAAGCTTCACAATGTCGCCTGGCACCAATTGTTGCAACGGTATCTCCTTCGGCTGGCCGTCGCGGACCACCGTCGCGGTGACTTTAATCATCGCCTTCAGTTTGGCCGCCGCGTTGTCCGCCCTGGTTTCCTGGACCAGTCGCAATAAAACCGCCAGCACAATCATCGCCACCATGATCGAGCCGCCGACATAATCGCTTGTCCCTCCCGCCGTCGCAAAAGTAATGGTGGCGATGACCGCCAGCAAAATCACTAGCGGATTGCGGATGGCCACCCAGAGGCGATAAAACCATCCGTGCTGTTTCTCCTGCCCCACTTCATTCGGCCCGAAAATTTCCAGCCGCTCCGCCGCCTCTTCTTCGCTTAACCCGTTCGTTGATGAGTTCAGCCGTTGCAAAAGCTCGGCGGTTTGGCAGGTCGCCGCGTCGTGCATCAGTTCGGCAGCCCGCTGGCCGTTCGTTTTTTTTTCGCCAGTCATAATTCCTTTATTAGCCGACGTAGCGTTCCAAAATCGTTAATAACGACTGCAAATTCTGTCGCCCCTCTGGCTTGTTTCCCGCGCTCTCCACGTAGGCCCGAAGCTGCGATTCGATCACCTCTTCGCTGAATGATTTAAGCGCCCGGCGCGCCGAGACCACCTGCATCAACACATCGGAACTGTCTGTGTCCATCTCCACCATTTTTTCGATGCCTTCGATTTGTCCTTTAATCCGCCGCAAACGAACCACCAATGCCCTTTTTTCAAGTCCGGGCCGGACGTGTTTTACTTTCATGGAATAATACTTAGCACCTTTTTCTTTATGCGCCACTGCAAATTGACGCTTGACCTGTATAGGGGATAGGGGTATACCGTTCTCGGGTTTTTGTCAATCATTATTTGGAAAATGGTGGGCAATCATCTCGGTTTTTTGTCGCTATGGATCTCCTCGATTTTTGTTCGCGCCTCGCTTGCGCCCTGCTCTGCGGCGCGGCCATTGGTGTCGAGCGCCAATGGCGTCAGCGCTCTGCCGGGTTGCGGACCTACACCCTGGTGGCCGTCGGTTCCGCGTTATTCATTGTCGTCGGCTGTGTTATTGATGACCCCAGTCGCACGCGCATTGCGTCCTATGTCGTTTCCGGCGTCGGTTTCCTGGGAGCGGGCGTTATCATGCGCTCTGGCCTGAATGTCCGCGGCATCAACACCGCCGCGACCATTTGGTGCTCATCGGCCATCGGCGTGCTGGCCGGCTTCGGATTCTATGCCTTCGCCGCCGTCGGCACGGCGTTCGTGCTTGCCGTCAATACCTTGTTGCGCCCCGTCGTTTCATTTATCAATCGCCAGCCCGTGGACCCCACTGAACAGGAGTTTCGGTATTCCCTCCAGTTAACTTGCCAGGGACGGGAGGAAATACAGCTTCGGACTTTACTGGTGCAATTGACCAGCGTTTCCCCGCTCGCGCTGCAGGAACTCGAAAGTGTCGTGGGCAAAACTCAAACGCATGTCGTCCTTAAAGCTATCCTGACCAGCCCGGAACGCATGGACGCCCAGGTGGAACAACTCGTCAGCCGGCTGAGCCTCGAAAAAAACGTGGTGGGACTGAGCTGGCAATTGCTGCCCGGTAAGAGTGAATAATCATTGTCCATGAAACGGAAAACCAAGGGTCATTTTAAAAACCTGGGCGCCACCGCCGCCCTTGCCTGCGCCGCCACGGCTTTGAACGCGGCCGATGTTTCCACCAATTCGGTTGCCACCCCCGCCGCGCCGGCAGCGAATTCAGTCCCGCCGCTGGAAACGTCCAGCCAGGTTCAGCCGCAAAACTGGAATTTTCACGCCCAAAGCACCGTCATTGTCCAGGGGTATCCCGGCTTTAGCGCCCAGTACTCCGGCCCCAACAGCCTGCCGTCCGGCGGCGAGACGCGCGAATCCATTTCGGTGGATTTGATGGGCGGGCTGCGCCTCTGGCGCGGCGCGGAGGCGCATGTGGACGGCTTGATGTGGCAGGGATTTGGCGTAGCAAATACTCTCGGAGTCGAAGGTTTTCCCAGCGGCGAAGCGTTTCGTATTGGCACCGATGTTCCCAACGGTTCTATCTCGCGCCTGTTCATCCGCCAAACCATCGGCTTTGGCGGCGAGCAGGAAACTGTCCCGGACGATGCTCTGGATCTCGCCGGTACCAGGGACATTTCAAGGCTTACCATTACCGTTGGCCGCTACAGCGCCAAGGACATTTTCGACAACAACGCCTACGCCAACGATGCCCGCACGCAGTTCATGAATTGGGGATTAGGCGCCAACGAGGCCTGGGATTACCCCGCCGATTCCATTGGATTTACGACTGGGCTTTCCCTGGAACTGAACCAGCCAAAGTGGACCTTGCGCTACGGATTTTTTCAGGTGCCGGCAGAACAGAACGGCTTGACCTGGGAAGACAAGTTCCTCTTGTGGCCCTATAACAATTCGCCGGCGGATGGCCCGTTTCTCGAAACCTGGGCTATGGTCTCGGAATTCGAGCGCCGTTACTCCCTCGACGAGCATCCTGGCACTATCCGGTTTCTTGCTTTTTTGAACCGCGCGAACATGGCCGAATACTCACAGGCCGCCGCCATTTTGCAGGCCGGCGGCCCGGATGCCGATTGGCAGGCAACGCGCTCCTATCGCCTCAAATACGGCTTCGGTTTAAATTGGGAACAGGAAATCGCCTCGAACGTCGGCGTGTTTTCGCGTCTCGGTTGGAATGATGATCAGGAGGAGGGGTATATGTTCAGCGATGTCGGCTACGCCGGCTCGGTCGGCTTAAGTATCAGTGGCGCAATTTGGCATCGGCCCGACGATACCTACGGCCTGGCGGGGGTGATGAATGGTATCTCCAAGCATGCGCAGGAATTTTTCCAGTACGGCGGCACCGGCATTCTCGCGGGCGATGGCAATTTGAATTACGGCCTGGAAAAAATCGTTGAAACGTATTACGACTTCAAAATCTACAAGAATCTCCACGGCGCGGGGGATTATCAATTTGTGGACAACCCCGCCTTCAATCGCGCTCGCGGCCCGGTTTCCTTTATTTCGGGCCGTCTCCATTGGGAATTTTAATCACCTCAAAGAGGATTAACCACCGGATCCTTTGCGAGACCCCTAAAAGGCCTCTTCTTGCTTAAACTGCACTCTGTTTTGGTTCGCCCCTAAGCTGCCGTCGGGATTTTTTATCGTAACAAAAAGTTGACAGCCCCGCAGTATTTATGTAGCCTATGCTACATTATGGATATAAAACAACATATTGAAGCCATGGCAACGGTCGGAGTGCCGGTTCGCGGCTTAATGTGGATCGTATTTCCGTTGGCGGTCGGCAGTCCCGTAGCGTGGGCCCAAAATCCTGCCGGCGCAACTGGGGTGTCCACGAACTTCCCCGTTGCGCCCGTCGCGGGCACGGAAGCGCCTGTTAAAGGAGATCTCGAGTCGCCACAGCAAAACTGGAATTTCCATGCGCAAAACACGGTCATCGTTCAAGGGTATCCGGCATTCCACGCCGCCTACTCCGGTCCCAACAGTTTGCCGCCCGGCGGTGAAACACGGGAAACTGTGACGCTGGACTTATATTCCGGAGTCCGCTTATG
>JASHZU010000104.1 GCA_030042375.1 Verrucomicrobiia bacterium | reverse complement strand
GACAACTTCAATGCCCAGCGCTTTGGCGCGCGTGCGGATGACTTCGATATTTTGCGGATGGCAATTTTCAGAGACGAAGAAAATATTTTTTCCATCCTTGAGCGCATGGCTCATGGTCATGGCTTCGGCGCAAGCCGTCGCTTCGTCGAGCAATGAAGCATTGGCGATGGGCAAGGCGGTCAAATCCGACACCATGGTTTGGAAGTTCAGGAGACATTCGAGGCGGCCCTGGGAGATTTCTGCCTGGTAGGGCGTGTATTGCGTGTACCAGCCGGGATTTTCGAGGACGTTGCGCTGGATGACCGGCGGGGTAATACAATCGTAGTAGCCGGTGCCGATGAACGAGCGATAGACCTTATTTTCACTGGCGATTTTTTTCAGGTCGGCAAGGGCTTCGAATTCGCTCTTCGCGGCGGGAAGATTTAGTTTTTTATGGAGCCGAATTTGTTTCGGGACGGCGGCATCGGCGAGTTCGTCCACATTTTTGAAGCCGAACAGCGCGAGCATTTCTTTGGCTTCGGCCGCGTTCGGGCCGATGTGGCGATGGGCAAAAGCATCAGGATGTTTCAAAAAACTGTCAGTCGAATCCATCAAGGAAGCGTAAAAATTTTGGCAAAGAAAAGCGAGTTATTTTCAGGAGCTAAAAGTTAATGCCGAGCTGGTAGCCAAGCACCAAGGCGTTATTGATCTTCCCGGTGCCGCCGGGGTTGATGACGTATTGGATGTCCGGCTGGAAGAAAACGGAGCTCTTAAGGAAATAAGCACGGTAGGTCAATTCGAGCACGGTTTCGTTATTTTGGACGCCAATCACTGGGTTCAAAATTTGTTCGCGTTCCTGCGCCAGCCTCAGTTGGTCACTGAATTCCCCGTAAACGACGCCAAAAGCAGCCAGATCGACGGGACGCGCATTGAGAAAGCCCCGAGCCACGACGCCCGCGTTGAAAAAGTAGGGTAATTGGCTGATGGACTGATTGGGGGAAACCAACGCTGAGGCTACCACTCCCAGGCCACTGTTCCGGCTGCGATCGAAAGCCACCAGCACCTGATCGCACAAAGTATAAAGTCCCCAATTTCCGCGCTGGTAGTTTGCGGGAGTTCCATAGCCGACGCTCCGATAATCTTCGTAAGAACTATTATCGTACCATCCTCCCACGCGATAGTTGCCGATCAATCCGGCGTCACCGGGCAGACCATTGCATTGATAGCAGGCTTGGGCGATGACGAAGACCGGGCCGTTCATTGACATGTCCACGCCATGGAGATGGTTGGCGCGGATGTCCGGATCGCCATTGTAAACGCCGCCCATAATATAAGTCCGCGGCGTGGGGTTGACTTTCAGAGTGGTTCCCCAGGTGGCATTCGGATAAGCGGTCATGCCGGGTGAATTAAAGAAAATGCCCACGGGGTTACCGTCGAAAGCGTTTTGCATGAACACCCAATCATAAGGGGAGGTGAGAAAGTCATCCCCGGCGGCGATACGACCGGCTTGAAACTCAACCCGGTCATTCCATAGCGTTTGTTTGTAGGCCAGATCGATAACCTTAAAAGTTTCACCGCCGTAGACTTGTTGGATGGTGAAAACATTGCCGACGTAATTGTGAGACAAGCTGTTGCCCTGACGCACTGAGGCAGAGGCCAAAAAAGAAGCGCCGGGCAGTCCGATCAACTTGTCGAGGTCAAGCTGCAGGTTGAAGCCAAAGTTGTCGGCGCGGGTGATGCCCTGGCTTTTGCCGCCGGTGGGGTTGCCGGCAACATTGCTCTCGTAAGTGACACTGGGGCTGATGCCCTGGTTGTTCAACAACGGGATCAAGCCAAGCCAATCGCCCAGGAGATGGTCCTGGGGCAACTCCAACTGGAATGGACGCAGGCTGTCAGGAGTTGACTGGACAACCGCCGGAGAAACAAAAATGCTGACAATATTCGTTTTTAGGGAATTTATTGGCGGAGGATAAATGTTGTTGGTCGAACTATTTGTTGCGTCGGCAGAGGCATTGCGCGCGCCAAGCAAACCCAGAAAAATGCTTAGCATGATTCCATGAAAAAATCGCATAGATGGGAGTTCCGGGCAGAATTAGTAACTGATGCGGGCAAACTCAAGCAACTGAAAATTGCATTTCGCAAGCAAATTTTTTGGGGTTGAAAATGAGAAGTTTTTGAACCAAAAATAGTACATTCGAAAGCAGGAAAGAGATGGAAAAAACCCGATAATGGAGACCACAATATATCGGGGATGGCAAGCTAAATTTGCACAACTAATAGTATTTTTTACCTAAAAAAACTTTAAATAAACATTGTGCGAAAACGGCATTTTTTCTATAATTTTTCATCTAAAATTTAGCGCTCATTAATGAGCTTTTTTAACTGATTTTTATGGCAAAAACATCTGAGGCGGAGACAGGACAAAAGGCATCGCTGACAGCGGTAAAAGGGAGTTATGATTCGGCGCAACTGGGAAAATTGGAAGGGCTGGAAGCCGTGCGCAAAAAGCCCGGCATGTATATCGGCGGCACGGACGAACGTGCGCTGCATCATTGCGTGAGTGAAGTGCTCGACAACTCGGTCGACGAACATCTCGCGGGTTACTGCGACAAAATTGAAGTCACGATCCAGGTGGACG
>JASHZU010000103.1 GCA_030042375.1 Verrucomicrobiia bacterium | reverse complement strand
TCTGCGTCTCCAATGCGCCCATGGCCAGTGGCGCATAAAGCAAAATGGCCAGGACCAAGGCCAAAATCCCGCATTCAAAAAACCGGTCCAATTTTTCGCCGTTCATTTTTCGCCGCCAAAATGAACGGCGCGGATGAAGGAGTAAAGCGGCAAAAAATTTATCGCAGTGACTGCTCTGCGCTTGGCAACCGCCGGCGCTTCCCCTAAATTCACGGCGAAAGGAACTTATGAAATCGAAATGGGCCGTGTTAATCATCGCGATTATTGCATTCCTCCATGTTGGGGCACAAAAAGTTTTTGCATGGGGCGCGGAAGGCCACCAGGCCGTTAATACGCTCGCCCTTGCATCATTGCCCGCGGATTTCGGCATCCAAATGACGCCCGAACGCACCAATCGAATCATCTTTCTGGCGAATGAGCCGGACCATTGGCGCAATGTCCGGGATTTGCCGCTCGTGCATTTCAATGGCCCTGACCATTATATCGATTTGGAAGATTTGCCCCTCTACGGGCTCACCCCCGATACACTGCCGATGATGCGCTATGATTTTGTGGCCGATATCGCGCGGGCGCGCGCGGAGCATCCGGAAAAATTTCCTCCCATTGATCCCGACAGGGATTCCGATCACACGCGCGAGCTGGACGGGTTTTTGCCTTGGGCCATTACGGAGAATTACGAAAAGCTGGAATCCGGTTTTAGTTCGCTCAAGGCATACCAGACGCATGGCGGCACAGCGGTAGAAATCGCGAATGAAGAAGCGAACATCATTTATATCATGGGCGTGATGGGCCATTACGTCGGCGACGGCTCACAGCCATTGCACACCACCAAATATTACGATGGCTGGGACGCGAAAGATAATCCCAAAGGTTATACAACTGCAGGACATGGCTTTCATGCATGGATTGATACGGGTTATTTTCGCAAAGTCGGCGGCGTCCAATTAGACGAACTGCTTCCTAAAATCCAACCAGCGACGCTTATTCCCAATGGAGACGATCCGCAGGCCTTTTTCCATTACATCGTTAATTATCTGGTCGAACAAAACCAATATGTCGAACCGTTGTATCAAATGGAGAAAGACGGCCAGTTGACCGGCGAAGGTGACAAGGGCAAGGAAGCTTTGCCGTTCCTGCAAGGCCAGCTCGTCAAGGCGGGCCAAATGCTTGGGGACATCTGGTACACTGCCTGGATGGATGCCCCGGAAGATACCTATCTCGAACGGTCGTTGGATGAGCGCGCCCAGGCGGCGCAGGGGCAGTAAGCACGTTACGGAATATTCAGCACTTCGCCCACCCAAATGTGGGCCGGGTTCATAGTTGGGTTTGCGCTTTCCAATTCAGTCAGGTGGATGCCGAACTTGCGACAGATGCCCATGGCCGTTTCGCCGCGGGCAACCACATGCGTGTGCTCATGTGCGACAGGATTTTCCTGATAAGTCGTGCCCGTCTGCGTAAGATTCGGCTGTACTGGCTGAACCGGGTTTTCAGGTTGCTGGGCGACATTATTCTGGGGGACTGCGGGTGTTTGGGACGCCATTTCGTTCGTATACTTCGCATACCAATCGCTCCATTGCTTGAGCGAATCCTGCAGGCTCTCCACCTGCTGCTGCAACTGCCGGTTTTGTTCCACCAGTTTTTCCATTTGTTCCTGCGCCTCCGGCGCGCTGGGCAGCGGCATTACGTCCGCAGCGAGCTGTTGTTTGCAACTGGCAATATGCTGGCGAATGATGTCCGCGTTTTCAGCGTTCGGGTCATACTTCAAATATTGCTGGTAATGATAAATCGCCGCGGCGGGGTCGGACTGCTGGTTTTCGTACAGCATGGCGAGTTGGTAATGCGCTGCGGCGGAATGCGGGTTCACTTCCAGCGATTCTTCAAACGCCTCCACCGCGCCCTGGTAATCCATCGCATTGATACGGCTTTGGCCCAGGACATAATGAGGCTCCTTCTCCTCGTCCTGGTCGGACTGGGTGCAGCCGCTCAGCACGGCGCCCAGCCATAACACAAACAAAAACCGAATCCCAAATGACATGACCACGAAATTAAACGAACCGTCCCCGCGGTGCAATGACGCCGTGCATAGCCGCCGCAAATTTCCATTACACTTTAGCTTGAATCCTGAAAATGAAATGGAAAAATAGGCAGGATGAATTTGACCGAAGAACAACGGCAACGCGTGACGGCCTGGATTTTGCAGGGGGCCAAACTTTCTGAAGTCCAAAACCGCCTGGCACAGGAATTTGGCATCCGCCTCACTTACATCGAGACACGATTTCTCGTGGATGATTTAAAACTGACGCCGAAAGATCCCGAGCCGCCGAAAACAGAAAAGCCCCAGCCCGCGGACGCAAAAAAAATTGTCGAAGAAAAAAAATCGCCGGTCGATGCCGCCAAGCCCGGCGGCGTTTCGGTAACGGTAGACCAAATCGCGCGCCCCGGCGCCCTTGTCAGCGGCAAGGTCACCTTTAGCGACGGCCAGAAAGCGGATTGGTATCTTGACCAAACGGGCCGCCTTGGCGTGGTGCCCGCCCAACAAGGCTACAAACCGCCCGCCGCCGATGTGCAGGAATTTCAGATGGCATTGCAGGAAGAACTGCAGCGCATGGGAATGTAAATCATTGGGCGCTCCACGGTCATTTTCGCCAAAATGGCCCAAAAATGTCCCTCAATTGTGACAAACCTCAGGGATTCAGCCGCTTGATGTCCTTTTGCTGAACACGATTTGTGTTGGGCCGGTCTAACCCCGTCAATTATATTAGAATGCGATGAGTTGGTATTGGTTCCATGTGATCATTGATCTCCTGATGATCGTGCTGAATGTGGCATGGTGGGTGATCGCGATGCGGCTGACAAAAAAGGTCCTATGGCGGACTTTGATCAGCCTTTTCATGGTCATGCAACTTGGCGCCGTCGTAGATGACCTCCTGGGCCGGATCAGCCGTTATGGCATTGATCTGGGTGTCTATGCTCCGCTGCCGGTCCTGGCGGTAATCATCATCTGGAACTATTTAATCCTCTCCGCGCTCACCGTGACAGGCTGTGTTTATCTGTGCATCAAGTTTGTTCGCCGCCGGCGTTCAAAGGATTCTGCTCAGCCACCGTCTCCGGCACCTGCCGACTCGGTAACGCGCCGCGAATTTATCGGCACCTGCGCCGCGCTCACGCCGTCCTTGTTTAGTTTTGGCTTAACAGGTATCGCTCTCAACCAGCTCAACCATTTCCGTCTTCGCCGCTTTGATCTCTCCCTCCCGTCGCTTCCGAAAGCCCTGGATGGACTTACCATCGCCCATGTTACGGATGTCCACGTTGGAGAATGGACTCATGGCCGCATCCTGCGCGACATGGTGGACGCGACCAACAATCTTCGCGCCGACCTGGTGATGCTCACTGGCGACCTCATCAATTACGAAATCTCCGACCTTTCCGAGGCCATTTCATTGGTTAAAAAAATGCAGGGGCGTTACGGCCAGTGGATGGTCGAAGGCAACCATGACTTGTACCAGGACCCGCTGGAATTTGAGCGCCGCGTCAAAGCCTCGGGCATACCTTTGTTATTGGATGAATCCGCAGTGAGCATGGTTCGCGGGTATCCGATTCAGGTCTTTGGTTTGCGCTGGATGGAGGGCTCTATCAGAGGTTTTGATAAGATAACGGCCATGCAAGTGGGCGCCATGATGCAACAGCGCCAGCCGGATGCATTCCCCATTTTCCTCGCGCATCATCCGCATGCGTTTGATGCCGCGATTGAAGCGAACTTGCCATTGACGCTCACCGGCCATACGCACGGCGGGCAACTGATGGTGGATAATCAATTGGGCGTCGGTCCCGCGCTATTTCGTTATTGGTCAGGACTTTATAAACGCGGCAACAGCCAGCTCATTGTGTCCAATGGCGTCGGGAATATGTTTCCCATCCGCATGAATGCGCCGGCGGAAATTGTCCATATCACGCTGCATTGCGGCGAGGCATAATATGGCCTTTAGTCTTTTGGGGGCTTATCATCTTTCTCCGGGAGTTGAATAATTTCTCC
>JASHZU010000102.1 GCA_030042375.1 Verrucomicrobiia bacterium | reverse complement strand
TGAAGTTAGTTTGCCAGCCTCAAGTCCGCAGCAGTTCTTTCGCGTTACTCCGGAAATACCGCTTTTTGAATTTGCTATTTTTTATAATATGAATTTGGAAATCGCGGCTGCAGGAACGATGAATATTATCGGCCCGGTTTTCTCCAACGGTGGCATTTGGAGCGGGTCCACGCAGATAACCTTTGCCTCGACGGTTTCCGCTGTGGGTCGCGCCACTAATAGCACGGTTGATCCGTTTTGCGATTGGGGTGGCAATGATTATTATAGTGGAAGCGGCCCTTCCACTTATTTGCTGGCTCGCCAACCGACATCCGGCAACCTTCCCCTGGCCATCGTGCTTGCAGACTCAAATTTAGTTTCTTCCATTGGCGAGGGACTAATCAATCTCCCACCCACAAATTATATGCTCTCGACAGCTTGGGCATTTACAACGAATGGCCAGCTTTACCCGGCCAATGCTACCGACCTTTTCCTGACCAATTTCCCGAGCGGCACCAACCAAAATAGCTCCTTGCCCACAGGCGCGCCCATGGCGCTCTATTATAGCGATTATCTCAATCCCGGCTATCTGAACTGGGTAACGAATGATTTTTTTATCGTTTCAAACAGCTATCTTGGCGGTCACACCCTGATTCTAACAAATTATGTGGCTTGCCTGACCAATTATTTCGGCTCCACATTTAATGCCGCAAACAGTTTTAAATTTGCGCTGACGAATGGCGTAACCTCAATTCGTTGGACCAATTCCAGCGGAACCTTTGTTGGAACCAACGTGGTTTGGTACATGGGTTATTCGTTTTTGACGAATGCTCTTTACTATGACTGGCGCGAGGGTTGGAACGGAGGCTCCGGCCCGCCAAAAGCCGTCCAGGCAGTCCAAATCGACCTTACAAAATTCAATACCTGGCTGACCAATTTCGGCGTGAACGGCGGCAGCAGTTATAATTCTCTGTGTCAATCGCTCAGTCATAAGGGGCACCCCATCGACAGTATCTATATTTACAATGCGGTTCCGCTGACGTCCAAGGTTCTTCCCGCCGTGCGAGTCGTGAATGGAGCGCAAATGCCGCCAGCAGAAAATCCTTTCGGCTTTACCCTGGCCACCGCCCAACCTTTGTATGTGTGGGGCGACTATAATGTCTCGAACGCCTTCGGCTCATCCCTGGATTCGCGCAGCGTTGTTTACACCGAACCGGCGTCGCTTATCGCAGATTCAATTACCGTTCTGTCTGACGGTTGGAGTGATGCCAATAGTGTACCTTCAAACGCCAGTACCGATACCAGTGGAGGTCCTGCGGCTTCAACCACGGAAATTAATGCCGCCTGTATCGCGGGCATTGTCCCATCGACAAATAATCCAGCGAGCGATGCCGAGGGTTACAGCGGCGGCGTGGAAAATTATTTCCGGCTCCTGGAAAACTGGACCGCCCGCACATTTTGGTTCAATGGCTCAATCGTCGCCCTGTTCCCGAGCCAATACGCAACGAACTGCTGGCAGCAAGACGGTGGCTACTATTTCGCGCCCACACGCGAATGGTCTTACGATACGAATTTTGTCGGAGGATACAATCTCCCGCCATTGACGCCGACCGTGGCAAATTATGTGACTCCGTGAGCGCGATTGAATTTCACACAATCCTCATATTTTATGCGGCTTCCGCCAAAGATATCGAGCGCTGAGCCAATCGTTAAATCCACCTTCCCCTCACCCAATCGGGTGACCTCCTCCAAGTCAGAAATTGAGTTCGCTCCGCCTGCGTATGTCGTGGGAATTGGCGTCCATTTTCCGAGTTTAGTCACCAGTTCGCGGTCGATGCCGCGGCATAAACCCTCCACGTCCACGGCGTGAACTAAAAATTCCGCACAGTAAGCCGAGAATTTTTGTAACGTCTCCTCATTGACGATCAGCTCGGTAAACTTCTGCCAGCGGTCCGTCACCACAAAATAATATTCGCCACGTTTGCGGCAGCTCAAATCCAGCACCAGCCGGTCCTTGCCGACGGCCTTCACCAATTCTTCCAGCCGTTCCCAATCCACCCGCCCTTCGCGAAAGGCCCAGCTCGTCACAATCACATGCGACGCCCCGGCATCCAGCCAGCTCCGCGCATTTTCCGAATTGATGCCACCGCCCACATGCATGCCGCCACGAAACGCCGCCAGCGCCGATCGCGCGGCGTCTTCGTTCCCCGGCCCCAGCATTATGACGTGCCCGCCTTTCAGGCCGTCGCGCTGGTACAATTCCGCGAACCACGCCGCCGGCTTGGGCGAAACAAAATTCGTCCGCAAATCCGACGGTGCGCCCAGCGTGCCGCCGACAATTTGCTTCACCTTGCCTTCGTGCAGGTCAATGCAGGGACGAAACATTTCTCAATTATAGTGGGACAGGCATCCCGTTGCACTGTAGAAAAGGTCGAATGTCGCTAACATAGAATCCTTATTTGGCGAGACATCTGGAGTCGCAACCGGGGCACCACGCGCGCGTGCGCTGGGAGGCATGGGACGCGTCCCCTAATGGCCCGCGGGTGCTACCCGCGGCGGCGTCATGAACTTTTGATACGCCAGCACGCCTTTGACAATCGCGGCCGCCAATTGGCTGCGATAGGCCGCATCATAAATTTTTTTGCTCTCCACCGGGCTGGTCATATAGCCGCCCTCTATCAAAATCGCCGGCATCGTCGCATCGCGCAGCACGGCAAACCGCGCCCGTCGCACGCCGCGGTCGTTCGCATGGAGATTCACCACGAGCGAGCGCTCCATCAAATATGCCAGCATCAAACTTTTATTTTCGTCCCGGTTGGCTACGGTCGGCCCCGTCCCCACCATCGAGCCAAACTCTCCCCCTTCATGCGCGTTCGACGACGGCGCGCCCACCGGCGTGATGCAATACGTTTCCGGTCCGGAAACATCCCCTTCGGCCGCCCAATTGAAATGCAAACTGATAAACAAATCCGCGCCTTCTCGGTTCGCCATCGCCGGACGTTCCGGCAATTCTACAAAATTGTCCCGGCTGCGTGTCAAGATGACGCGAAATCCCGCCCGGCCCAGTTGCTGCCGCAACTCCTGCGCCAGCGCCAGCGTGTACGTTTTTTCGCTATGGCCGAAAACACCGCCGACGTGATTGCCCGAATCCTTGCCGCCGTGCCCCGGGTCCAGGCAAATCGTCACGATTCTCTTGCCGCCGGGTTTCGGATAAAGCAGCGGTTTAATCGCCGTATCAATGTC
>JASHZU010000016.1 GCA_030042375.1 Verrucomicrobiia bacterium | reverse complement strand
AATAATCATGCGCTGTTTTGGCGCCGGGCTTCTGCAAGGAAGCAATCAAGTCAAATAGCGGCGGCGTTAAATCAGAAAGATTGCAAACCTCGGCGGGCCAATAATTCATTTCGACATTGATGTCCAGGTGCCAGTCCGCGTTCCACGGCGTGTGGATTTCCTCCGCCCAAATTCCCTGCAAATTGGGAGGCAGTCCGCCGGGGCGCGAGGAGGAAATGAACAGGTAGCGTCCGAAGTTAAAATAGAGCGCGGCCAAGCTTGGATCGCCAGGGCCAGCCTTGGCAATTTTGATTCGTTCCGGGGTTGGCTTTTGCGCATCAGCGGCATCCAACGGCGGAAGTTCCAACGAAACTCGCTCAAAATATTTTTGATAATCAACAATGTGCGCTTTAAGTAATGATGAATAAGACTTGCGCGCGGCGTGATCCATATCAGCCAGCGAAGCCGCCACAGGATCCGCCGTTTGCCTTCCGGCAAAACCACGGTAATCCGTCGCCGCTGTAATCAGCAATTCAGCTTCATCGGCATTCGACACAACCAGGTTATTACCTTGAACCGACACTTCACCGCCACGATTTAAAATCCGGACTCGGGCCGCGTAGCGGAGGCCTTTGCCATCGGTGCCGTTGTCCAACTGGCCAATCATGAGCAATTCATTTCCAGCCGAGGCGAGTGTTCCAAAAAGTTCGGGGCGGTCGAGCGAGGCTGTGAAGGAAATTTGCCCCGGCTTATTGGCCGACAATTTTAAAACCATCGCCTGTGCCGGGGCGCTGACAAACATTTCACGCTGGTAGGTCACCCCACCCCGGTCAAACTGCAAATCGGTTACCGCGTCATTGAGATCCAATTGCCGGCGATAATTTTCGAATGGCGCGTTGGTATCGCCCGCGAAAGACAAATGTAAATTTCCCAGAACCTGATAACAGCCATATTGTGCTCCGCCGGAGCCCGGCCCCTGGCAAGTAAAATTGGCATTCACCAGTGCTTCAGCTTCGGGATTTTTTCCTTCCAGCAGGAGACGGCGGATTTCCGGCAGCACTTTGTAAGCATCAGGCCGGTCCGCATCCTGCGGAGAACCCGACCATACCGAACTTTCATTGAGGATGATGCGCTCGTCATTAACGCCGCCAAACATCATCGCACCCAGCCGGCCGTTTCCCATAGGGGAAGATTCCGTGAAATCATTGGCTGGCGCGTCAAACCAGATGGTCGTCTCCGGCGAAAGGGATTTATCCCCAGCAGCAAGGAGAGGCGCGGCCATTCCCGCCAATACCAAAACCAGGAATAATTTTAAGGAGGCTTTCTTTGTCATAAGAGTGAATTTTTATCTAAGCGAAGAATAAATCCGCCGCGAGGCGGAATAACGTGCTGCCATTGGTTTGAACTTCCTGGAGCCGTAACCATCACCTGCATTTTGGCGTCGGGCGCTTCAGAGACGAGAATTCGATGGCGGTATCTTTTATATGGCGAAAGGTCCAGGGTGATGGGGAGCGAGTTCGTTGTGCCGTTAATTCCAGCGATAAACCATGACTTGCCGGAACGTCGCGCAAAGACTGCCAGCGTGCCGGGTTCGCCAATCAAACATTTGGTTTCATCCCAACGTGCGGGCGCGTCACGAAAAATTTGCAGTGCCTGCGGAGGTAACGATTCAAAAAACTGCGGACTCTCGGCATAATGAATAATGCCTGAAGTAAAAACCAGGGCTGAGGCCAGTTCAAAAGCCGCCGTGGTGGTACGGGCATATTTTTTGGGAGCGCAGGCAACAGGCGTCACGTCCATGGGGCCGCAGACATTTCGGGTAAACGGAAGCACCGTGTCCAATTCGGCGGCCTTCTCTGTATAAGCCGGTGTATAAAAATAATTTTCATTTCCAAGCACGGCTTCGGTCGAAAGCAGATTCGGCCAGGTCCGCTGCCAGCCACGCGGAATTGTGCAGCCGTGGAGATTCAAGACAATTTTGCGCGCCGCGGTATCGTGCATTAGTGCCTGTTGAGCGGCGATGGCTTCCTGCCGGTCCGAACACCAGAAATCCACTTTGATGCCCACAATTCCGGCAGCAGCCATTTCATCCAGCTTGGCCTTTCGTTTTTGGGGATCATAAAAATCTCCCGCATAATTCCATGCCAGAGGCTTGATGCCTTTGCTCAGGGCATAGCTGGAAATCGGCTTGAGCCCCGGCTTCCACCAGCCTGCGTCAAACAACGTATATTCCCAACCCATCTTCACGGCAAAATCGGTGAACTGATCGAATAATTGTTCTGTGTCAGGGCCATCGGGATACGCCCACCATGCCCAGGAAGCACGGCCAGACTTAATCCATGAAGTATTAGCGATATGCGAGGGAGCAGAAAGGTCGGTCACCAGTGTCGAGGTGGCGATGTCCGCAGCCGATGGGCTCATAATCATAACGCGCCACGGCATCGTCCACGGCAGCGTGAACCGCGGCTCAGGACCAAATTGATTGGTATAGCCGCCAGTGGTTTCATCAGCCTTGGGAAAAGCGATGTGATAGACGCCGTTCGACGAATCCGGAGCCAGATGACAGGCGCAATACGATGCATCCGTTCCCGCTTCGGTAATTAAAACCCAACTCGAGGCATCCGGGACATAAAACAGCGCCGGAAAAGCCCAGCCGACGGCTTTTTGTCGCGAATCTGGCGGCGGATCTCCGGGGCTGACGTGGAAGAAAAACTCTTCGTAAGCGGGGGTATAGGGACCGGCGGAATGATAAGGCTGCAGCCAGCCGCGCGCATCCATAGGAACCGCAAAACTGGTTGATTCAGATTCGGCAATCCGAACGTCGTTATTGGTTTCTGCAAAACGGTAGCGAAAGGCAACTCCTTCATCGCTTGCAGCCAAATCCAGGTCGATTGGAAAACCGTTTGCATTGCGAAAGGCCAGTTCGCGGAAATTCACGCGATGATTAACCCACGGTTGAACGCCGGCAAACAGCTCATATTTCTCGCGACGCTTTTCGACTTTTCCGGCATTTTCAAAAACGAGGCCATTTTCAAAATCCTCATCGTCGCGTTTTAACCCGAGCGGAGATTTTTGGATAACAACTTTGCCATCGAGCGATGTGTAGTAGCTGAGATGACCAGAATCGAGCGAAACGGTGATTTCGCATTTTTTATCCGGCGATTCCAAAGACCATTCAGTCGTCTCAGCCAGGACCGTTCCGGCAGAGAAAAACAGCAGGAACCCGATCGCAACTGTGATGGGTTTTGCCGGGATAAAAAATCCAATCATATAAACCAATCAGGCAGGCAAATAAGTATCGAATAAGCTCCGGACGTGAAGCTGTTGAACGAATTCGTCCTTGCTGAGTTGTGTCCAGGGCCGAACCACGATTTTCTGCGTGGCGCCCGGCGTGAGATGGAAGAAGTTGTCGCCGTATTTGGCGTCGGCGTTATCCAACCCC
The DNA here is from genome assembly GCA_030042375.1 of Verrucomicrobiia bacterium. The sequence continues at coordinate 408 of JASHZU010000016.1, read as the reverse complement.
AGCCAAACCCATAAGGCCGGATTTTGCGACGTGACAGTTACCAGGAATCCATCCGGTGTCTCATCGACACTCGTTTTCAATTGAGGGTCCGCCAGCTTGTATTCCTTAGGCAACGCAAACAAAACCAAATTATCCGAAACGATTTGCCCATGGACTTCCAATTCCAACCAGGTCAAAAAGCCGCCAACTCCCGATTGAGCCATCTGCTCGTGCAAATCCAGTTTCTTAACACTGACACTTTTACGGGAGGGAAGCTCCACATGAAAGGAATCCTGCATCAATACTTTTCCCGTTAAATCCGTCACTTTCCACTTTAACTTTCCATGCGCCGATTCCAAGAGATCGTTCGTCACAAAAAGATCGATAGTTCCGTCCTTCGAGTTTTCCAAACCGGAAACGAGAATTGGC
>JASHZU010000101.1 GCA_030042375.1 Verrucomicrobiia bacterium | reverse complement strand
CAATCTTTGAATACCAGCAACGTACTCTGCGTGATTATGGGCGGAGGCCAGGGGACGCGCCTGTTTCCCCTGACCAAGGACCGTGCCAAACCCGCCGTGCCGCTCGCCGGGAAATACCGGCTGGTGGACATTCCTATTTCCAATTGCATCAATTCCGGCTTCCGCCGCATCTACGTTTTGACGCAATTCAATTCCGCGTCCCTCCACGGCCATATTTCGCGCACGTATAAATTTGACCAGTTTACCAGCGGGTTCGTGGAAATCCTCGCGGCGCAGCAGACGCTCACCAACGCTTCCTGGTATGAAGGCACCGCCGACGCCGTCCGGAAAAACCTGACGCACTTCCTGAACCACGATTTCGATTACCTTTTGATCCTGAGCGGCGACCAATTGTACCGTATGGATTTTCGCGCGATGGTGGCGCAACACGTCGACAGCGGGGCGGACATCACCGTGGCCACCATTCCTGTGGGGCGCGATGAAGCAAAGTCATTTGGCATCATGCACATCACTGAGGACCGCTGCATCAAGCGCTTCGAAGAAAAGCCCAAGGACCCGGCATTGCTGGATTCGCTGCGATTGCCGCAGGAGTGGCTCAAAAAACTCGGTATCAGCGACGGCGGCGAGAAATTCCTCGCCTCCATGGGCATTTACGTTTTCAATCGCAGTTTAATCCAGGAATTGCTGGACAACCCGCTGTCGGACTTTGGCAAGCATATCATCCCGCGCGCCATCAATACGCATCGCGTCTGCTCCTCCGTTTTTGAAGGCTATTGGGAGGACATCGGTACGATTCGCTCGTTCTTCGAGGCCAATCTGGATTTGGTTTCCGAGCTGCCGCGCTTCAATTTCTTCGACATGAGCGCGCCGATTTTTTCACGCCCGCGCTATTTGCCCGGTTCAAAAATCAACGGCGCGAGCATTGAGCACGCTGTCGTCACGGACGGCTGCATTATCAATCCGGCCAAAATCAAAAATACTATCGTCGGCTTGCGCACGTTTGTGGGCACCGGCACAGAAATGAACCGTGTCATCATCCTGGGCTGCGATTATTACGAATCGGATGAATCCATCCGGCAGCACGAGAGTGAAGGCAAGCCGCGCATCGGCATCGGCGAAAATTGCAAGATCGAAAACGCCATCATCGATAAAAATGCCCGCATCGGAAACAACGTGAAAATCTCGCCGGCCGGAAAGCCCGACCACGTGGACCACGAACTTTATTTCATCCGCGACGGCATTGTCATCATTCCCAAGAACGCCGTCATCCCGCACGGGACGGTGATTTAATTGCTCATATCGGGAGCTGCGAGGCTCCTACTTGCGCCGGCGCGCCAGTAGGACTGCCATTCCGACGCCAAGCAAACCTAGCGTAGACGGTTCCGGCACCGGCAACACTTCCCCTTGGAAAGCGACGGATATCGGTTGAGATACAGTCGTGATCACGTCAAGAGTATGACCGGTGGGACTTAATTCAGTAATATTGCCGCTATCACCATCACCGGCGTCCGTGACGAAGAGGTCGCCTGCGTCGTTGAACGCGAGTGCTGCGCAATTATCCAATCCCGTCGCAAAGGTGGTTGGCGTTCCACCGTTGGGGCCGTATTCCACGATGGTATCTGTGAGAGCTCCCTCGGTGACAAACAAATTACCCGTAGCGTTGAAAGCCAAACCGCAGGGGTCCGTTAAGTTGCCGGCAAACAGGGTGGGAGCTCCTCCGCCGGGGCCATATTCCAGAATATAGCCGGCTCCGCCAGCATCCCCGACTGCATTTCCCACGAATAAGTCGCCTGCGGCATTAAAGGCCAACGCGTCGGGGCCATTTACCCCCGAGGACGCATTGGCAAAGACGGTGGGAGTTCCCCCGCCCGGGGCATATTCCAGGATGGTGTTATCCTGTGTGCCCACAAACAAATCGCCTGCGCTGTTAAACGCGAGCGACATGGGATTATTCAGGCTCTGGGCAAACGTCGTGGGCGATCCCCCGCCGACGGGGTAGGCAAGGATGTCTCCGACGAACTGGTTCTCGACATACAATGTCGTTCCCGCGTTATTAAACGCAAGTGCACCGGGATATCCCAGCCCCGTGGCGAAGGTGCTTTGCGGCCCGCTGGTAGGAATTTCGACAACACTATTGTCGCCGTAACTTCCCACAAACATATTTTGTGCCATCGCCCCGGAAGCCAGGAGCAACAGCGCGCCTGCGCCCATAGCGAGGCCAAGTGAACGATGCAAGGTTTGTATTTTTATTTTCATAATGAATGATCTAATGGTTGGTTTCGTTTAACTGGCGCGGAAAGCGGCACAACCCCAATACGATAGGCGAGGGTTGAAACCGATTCGGCAGGGTTGGTCTACCGGCGCGGTATCCCACTTAATCCAGGTTAATTTGATGCGTTTTTTAGCGATTATGTCAAGAAATATCGCTACAAATGTGAGCGGCGGTTGTGCTTTTGGGACAGGGCTTTAGCGGCCGGCCCATCAAACATCGGGCGAATTATCACTGGGCGGCTGGATGGAAAGGCGGCCCAAGCTTCTCATTTAACCACGCGACTAATTTTTTCTGCCAGGCCGGATCGAATTTCGACCAATCAGAAATCAAATGTTGCCCCTTATTAATAGCAATGAAATCGCAGGGAACATTGCCCGTCCGCAGAATGGATTGAAAGTTCAATGTTTCCGCACAAGGAACCGTTTTGTCCGCCGTGCCCTGGATTAATAGAAATGGCGGCATGCCCACGCTCACGTGCTTGGACGGCGAAATGTCGCGCATGATTTTAAGCGTCTCCTGGTCGAGCGAGGTGCGCCCAATCAGATTTTCCATGGATTGCCACTTGTCCATGCTGCCGCGGCCTAACGCTTCATCGGCAATGTCGGTCGGCGGGGCGAGGCCCACGACCGCCTGCACGCGCGTGTCGTCGCCGGCCTGAGTTGCCGCGAAACAAACCAGGTGGCCGCCTGCTGAATAGCCGATCAGTGCGATGCGGTCGGGGTCGCCCTTGTATTCTGTCGCGTGCGCTTTTACCCAGCGGATGGCGGCTTGCATATCATCAAAGCACGCCGGCCAGCGATTTGTCGGCGCAAGGCGATAGTTGATGCTGAACCATGTGAAGTTCGTCATATAAGGTGCAAGAACCGGCATGAGTTCCGTTTCCTTGTCGCCGAAGGACCAGCCGCCGCCGTGGACGAGGATCAAGACAGGGAATTTCCCATCGCCAGCGGGAATGTGGACATCCAGTTTCTGTCCATCCGCCTCGCCATATTGGATGTCCCGGCAGGTAGCGTAAAAGGACGCGGTCGGCGCCCATTCATCGGTGCCGCCGAGGACTTTATCCACGGTGATTTTTTTCGCTTCAGCGCCGGTCAATTGTTTGCTCCAGTCAACACGGTTCGTCGGATTCGCGCCGGGGCCGGTGCTCTCAAACTCGGCGTAACGCGCTGTGAGATGTGCCTGGGGCTTTTTCCAATCAAACCATCCTTCCGGCCGGACCACATCTGACATGTCGCAGTTCAACCAGGTAACACTGGCGTAAATCCGCCATGGCCGGCCGAGAAAGGTTTTCGCACCCGGCTCGCCGTCAATTTGGCAGTGCGAGAAAACGTAGCCATAGGGCACGTCCTGCGGAGTCGAGGCGGCGGTTATATAACCATCGCGCAGGCAGTGGATGTGGCAATTCTCGAACCACGCCGTGGCCGCGCCGAAAATAAAATCCACATGGCCGGCGATAGAGCAATCCTCGAAATACTGGCGTCCGCGATTAAGCAGGATGGTGTCCTGCCAGCCGAGAAAACGGCAATGGCGGAACGCAGCGCGGTCGCCATCCACGCGGATGGCCAGCGCTTGCCCGACCGGCCCGGCGTCGTTTTGGAAGGTGATATTTTCCGCAGCGAAATTATCAGCGTCAATCGTCACCGTCGGCGTCCGGAACGTGCCGAGGGGTTTGCCATCCACATTGGTCATGGAGGCATAGAGGTTGAAGACGATAATCGTGTTGGCTGGGTCTTCGCCGATAAGATGGAAGTAAGCTTTCTCGCGCTGCACATAAACCAGCTCGCGATACACGCCGGGTTTGATGTGAATGATGACTGGATTGGCGGCGCTGCCGGAAGGCACGGACATAATCGCGTCCTCAACGCTTTTGAATTGGCCGCTGCCATCGGCGGCCACTGTGAGGTTCGTTTGCGCTCGTAACGGCGCGACGGCCAAAAAGCCGGTCACAATCGCCCAAAAGAGTTTCATGCTTTGCGATACTATTGTGGCGCAAGCCGGCCGGACTGCAATATTCGCAAATGGCAAAGAAGCGGGATTATTGTGCCCTGGCGATTTCAACGGCGAACACATACGTGGGCCCAAACATGTTTGAGCAAAAGACAATCCATTTGCCATTCGGCGAGAAATTAACATTGGGCTCAAGATGATATTGGTGTTTGGACATATTGACGAGAGGTTCGGCGCGGAAGACGCCCGCCTGGATGAGGCCATTCGATTTCGTTTTAGACAGCGGCGGATCGGGGTGAAAGAGGTAAATCCATTCCCCGTTTTTCGCATGGGCCACCTGGCTCTCATCGCCGCCGTCGCCGGCGAACAGCGTTCCGTCCCGGGAAACGTTGTAATGAATAGACCACTCGTCGCGTGTCAAGTGATACCAGACACGCTTGCCGGTGGCGATCTCATACCCCGCCAGCCAGAAGTCCTCGCCGCGCGGCGTTTGGAGGTCATACCAAATCCATTTGCCGTCCGCGCTGAAAAATTCATGCCCGGCAATTTCGTCTTCCATCGTGCGCTTATGGATGAGTGTCAGGCCGGTGCCATCGGTGCGAATCGTCCAGATGCGATCCACCATTTCCCACGGCCCTTCATGGCAGAACAATAGGAGTGCCGGATCGGTGGGCGAAAACTGCACATGGTTCAGCCAATCGGTGGAATGGTTGAAGGTTTGGACCTCGCCGGTCTTAATGTTGAGTGTGAAGAGAGACATGGGCTGATGGGCCTCGAGACGGCGGAGCATCCACGCGCCTTTGCTCTCGCCGCGCTTTGGGTGAAAGTCGCCTTCATTTTCGATGAAACTGCCGGCCAGGAGCGTATCGTCCGCATTGACGGTCATGAGCGAGCCACCGCCGCCAGGAATTTTCCCAATTTCACGCGTGTTGTGCGTATCGAGATGCGTCGCAAAAGCGACAAGATTGCTGCCCACCTGACGCACATAATAAACCTCCCGCGATTTGGGGCCGACGACGATGCCGCTGATATTTTCGGCGCCGGGCACGATCAAATCAGTTTTGCGCGTCTTGAGGTCGAGCGTGGCAATGCCTTCAGGCGTGGTCATAACGAGCTTATCGCCAGCGGCGGTCCAGGCATTTTGATTGAAGTAAAGACTCTCGCTGCCCGGTTCGGAAGACAGCCGAATAACCCGATGGCCGGTATCCGGGTCAATCCATTCGGTCGGTGGGGCATCACCGGCGGACGCGCGCCAGCAGAGCAAACCAACAATGACAATAATTCGGTAAGTGAACTTCATCATGAAATAGTGCCTTTTTTTCAATCTAATTTGCGCAAAATGATTTTCAAATCATTTTGACGGGGCGGCGGCGAACATAGACTTTCTTTCATACCATGAAAACTGTTTTTGCCCTGGCGGCGGTTTTGTTGGCATGGAACGCCGGCGCGCAGAAGATTTTTGACGTGCGCGATTACGGCGCCAAAGGCGACGGCAT
>JASHZU010000100.1 GCA_030042375.1 Verrucomicrobiia bacterium | reverse complement strand
TTGGTGGATAGCCACACGCCTTGAGGATGCGCCGTTGGCGGAGATACAGGAGCGAGCTACGGCTTTGCTAAAAGCAAGCTCTGAACATGCCGCCTAACACCACGTAGGGGCCAATGGCGAAATAATTTCAAATTGTCGCTAACAGCAATTCCTCAATCGTCCAAACATGGTCGGTAATTTTGAAAAAAGCGCAATCTGGCGACCCATGTCTAACTTCTGGCAGCGTAGCCGAGGGTGCGCCGGGAGGCACGGGACGCGTCCCCCAGAGGCCCGCGGGTGCTACCCGCTTAAGATGGATTATCTATCCCCATCAGTCGAACCGGCTCCGCATCTTTATTGATCTTCAAAAGTTCCTGATGGACGACCTTCTGGTAATACATGAACAGCTTTTCCAGTTCCTTGGGGTCGGACTGCGTCCGATCGCGGAGGCACAGCAGGATGGCGTTGATCATGGCCTGTTGCTGAAGGACCGTAGTCTGCAATTCCTCGATACGGGCTTGCGCCTTTTCCAGGATATCAAGGATGGCATCAACATCGGTCTTCATCTGAACTGTTTTGACTCTATGGAAATCTTGAAACCCAAGCAAGCATACCATCCGCAAGCGCCGGCCTGGCTTTTAAAAATCAAAGAAGACCTTTGCGGGCCTTTGGATTTGGCAATATTTCTCAAGGCTTTTCAATGCGCCACACGCTGGTATTGTTCTGCCAATGAAATGTCTCATCGTCGGTTGCGGGTACGTGGGTATGCCATTGGGCCGGGAACTCGCCCGGCTGGGCCATGAAATTTACGGTTTGCGCCGAAATCCTTCCGCGGAAGCTGAGTTAAAATCCGCCGGCATCCAACCGCTTTTTGCTGATATTACCCGGCCGGAAACTCTTCTTAAGCTGCCGCGCGAATTCGATTGGGTCGTCCATTGTGTCGCCGCGGGCGGCGATGAACAGAACTATCGGCAGGTTTATTTGGAAGGCACGTCGCATTTAATCAAATGGCTGTCCGCTTCTCCGCCGAAAAAATTTCTCTATACCAGCAGCACGAGCGTTTATGGCCAGAACGATGGTTCGCAGGCAAAAGAATCCAGCCCTGCGACACCCGATGCCGAAACGGCAAAAGTTTTGGTCGAGACAGAAAAATTTTTGCTCGATGCCTTTCAACGGGAAAAATTCCCCGCCATCATCCTGCGCGTCGCCGGCATTTACGGTCCTGACCGTGGTCATTGGTTTAAACAATTTCTGAAAAACGAAGCGCGCATGGAAGGCGACGGCTCGCGCTTTTTAAACATGATTCACCAGGACGACGTTGTGGGCTGCATCGTCGCGGCATTAAAGAGCGGCCGCCCTGGCGAAATTTATAATGCTGTAGACGATGAGCCCGTGAGCCAGAAAAATTTTTTCGAATGGCTGGGCGCCACCCTGGGCAAATATCCTCCGCCGTCCGTTCCCGAAAATCCCGAAGACCGCAAGCGCGGCGCAACCAACAAACGGGTCTCCAACCGCCGGCTGAAAATGGAACTTGGCTATCCGTTCAAATATCCAAATTTCCGGAAAGGTTATACCGCTGAAATCCAACGGCTGGACCAGGCCGGTGAATTGTCCATTATGCCCGATGAACGTTGAGGAATTCAAAAGCAGTTCATCGAATTATGCTTGCTTTGGCCCTCAACACAGGTAGAAAAGAAAACCGCTAACCCAAAATTCCGGGACTAGAATAATGTGAATGCAAAAAAAATATGCCTGGCCGTTGACCTCGGCGCGGGCAGTGGACGTGTGGTCGCCGGAATTTATGATGGCACCCGGCTGGAACTAAGCGAGTTGAACCGCTTTCCCAACGACCCAATCAAGAAAGCCGAAAGCTGGCATTGGGACTTGGACCGGTTATTTGCCAGTATCAAAGAAGGCATCGCCATCGCCGTAAAAAAATATGGCTCCGCCGTTGTCTCCGTGGGCGTGGATACCTGGGGTGTGGATTATGGATTGCTGGACGCGCAAGGCAAATTGCTCGGCGCGCCCTTTCAATACCGCGACAAACGCACCGATGGAATGCAGGAAGAAGCACGCCGCCGCATGCCCGGTCGGGAAATTTACGAGCGCACCGGCATCCAGTTCATGTTCTTCAATACGCTCTTCCAGCTTTTGGCCGAGGCGAATTCCCGCGAGCGCATCGAGAAAGCCGACCGCCTGCTCTTCATGCCGGACTTGGTCCACTATTTCTTGTCGGGCGTCGCCGCCAATGAAAGGTCCATCGCCAGCACCAGCCAGTTGCTCAATCCCTGCACCCAAACCTGGGAACATGAGCTAATCAAGGCGATGGATTTGCCGGAACGGATCTTTGGCAAGCTGGTCGATGCCGGAACTGTCTTGGGCGAATTACTGCCCGCCATAGCCGCAGAAACGGGCGCGAAAAATTTAAAGGTCATTACGCCTGCCGGCCACGATACTGCTTCCGCCGTCGTCGGCGTGCCGGCCGAGGAACCCGAGCCGGTCTTTTTAAGTTCCGGCACTTGGTCCCTAATGGGTCGTGAATTGACCCGCCCGGTCATTTCCGACGCCAGCTACGAGGCCAACTTCTCGAATGAAGGCGGCGTTTTCGGCACGACACGCATTTTGAAAAACATCGCCGGCATGTGGCTGTTGCAGGAATGCAAACGCCTCTGGGACGCCGACGGGAAAAGAATCAGCTACGACGAGCTGGAAAGCCAGGCCCAAACATCCGCGCCATTCACCATGTTCGTTGACCCGGATGCAAAAGATTTCCAGGCTCCGCCCGATATGCCCGCGGCGATTGCGGCTTTTTGCCGGCGCACCGGCCAGCCCGTCCCCACCAACCCCGGCCAGTTCACCCGCGCCATTTTCGAGAGCCTTGCGTTAAAATATCGTTCCGTAAAAGAATCGCTCGCACAAATCACCGGCAAACCAATTGAGAAGATTTATATTGTCGGCGGTGGTTCGAAGAACCTCATCTTAAACCAATTTACCGCCGACGCCCTGAACTGCCGTGTCATGGCCGGTCCCGTCGAGGCCACTTCCATCGGCAATATTGTCATGCAATTGTTTGCTTTGGGCGAGGTCCGTTCGCTGGCAGAAGGCCGCGCTCTCGTGCGCCGCTCGGTGGAACCCAAAATTTTTGAGCCTCAAAGTACCGCCGTTTGGGACGACGCCTATACCCGTTTCCAAAAAATCCTCTCCCGTTAATACTTGAATATAGAACAAAAGGGGGATTGCATCAAAAAAACGCAATGACATCATATTGGTTTTAACAATTAATCCATCAGCTAAATTTTATGGACAATCCCCTCTTTAAAAAGCTCCCGAAAATTGGAATCCGTCCCACGATTGACGGACGGCTTGGCGGTGTCCGCGAATCGCTCGAAACGCAGACGATGAATCTCGCCAAATCCGTCGTAAAGCTCATCAGCGAAAAACTTCGCTACCCGAATGGCAAGCCCGTCCAATGTGTCATCGCTGATACTTGCATCGGTGGTGTCGCTGAAGCTGCTGCCTGCGCTGAGAAATTCGCACGCGAAGGAGTGGGACTGTCGCTCACCGTCACCCCCTGCTGGTGCTACGGCAGCGAGACCATGGACATGGATCCGACCCTTCCCAAGGCCGTCTGGGGCTTCAACGGCACGGAGCGTCCCGGCGCCGTTTATCTCGCCGCTGTGCTGGCGGGCCATTCCCAAAAAGGTCTGCCGGCGTTTGGCATTTATGGCCGCGACGTCCAGGACGGTGGCGATAAAACCATTCCCGACGACGTTCAGGAAAAAATCCTTCGCTTCTGTCGTGCCGGTTTGGCTGTCGCCATTATGCGCGGTAAATCCTATCTCGCCATGGGCGGCACTTCCATGGGTATTGCCGGTTCCATCGTGGATCAGGCATTTTTTGAAAGCTATCTTGGCATGCGCGTTGAGTCCGTGGACATGACCGAATTTGTCCGGCGCATCGAACGCGGCATCTTCGATAAAAACGAATATGACAAAGCCCTCGCCTGGGTCAAAACCAATTGCCCCGAAGGCAAGGATTACAATTCACCCAAGACCACGCGTCCGCGCGAACACCTCGACCGCGAATGGGAAATTTCCGTGAAAATGGCCCTCATCGCCCGCGACTTGATGGTCGGCAATCCGCGCCTGGCCAAAAAAGGTTTTGGCGAAGAAGCCCAGGGCCACAACGCTATCGCCTCCGGCTTCCAGGGCCAGCGCCAATGGACCGATCACCTCCCCAATGGCGATTTTCTCGAAGCGATTCTTAGCACGTCCTTCGACTGGAGCGGCCGCCGCACTCCGTACATCGTCGCTACCGAAAACGATTCGCTCAACGGCGTCGGCATGTTATTCGGTTATCTGCTCACCAACACCGCCCAGATTTTTGCCGACGTCCGCACTTACTGGAGCGCGGCTGCCGTCAAACGCGTCACCGGCCACAAACTCACCGGCGCGGCCGCCGACGGCTTTTTGCATCTCATCAATTCCGGTCCTGCGGCGCTGGACGGAACTGGCGAGCAATCCATCGATGGAAAACCCGCCATGAAACCGTTCTGGGAAATCACCGATGCCGAGGCGCAAAAATGCCTCAAGGCCACGACCTGGCATCCTTCGATCACGGAATACTTCTGCGGCGGCGGCTGGTCCACGCGTTATCGCACTCGCGGCGGAATGCCCGTCACGATTTGCCGCATCAACCTTGTCAAAGGCCTCGGCCCGGCCCTGCAAATCGCCGAAGGCGAAACCATCGAGCTTCCCGAAAAAGTGCACACGACTTTGGACGAGCGTACCAATCCAACCTGGCCCACGACTTGGTTTGTGCCGCGCACGCCCGGCAGCGGCGCCTTCCGCGACGTCTATACCGTGATGGATAACTGGGGCGCGAACCATTGCGTCATGAGCTACGGCCATATCGGCGCGGACCTCATCAGCCTTGCGTCGTTGTTGCGCATTCCTGTGTACATGCACAACGTTTCCGATGAAAACGTTTTCCGTCCGAGCGCGTGGAACGCCTTTGGCACCGCAAATCGCGAAGGCGCGGATTTCCGTGCGTGCGCTAATTTCGGCCCGCTTTACGCATAACGGAACGGTGCGCCCCGCGTGAAAATCTCGTTGTTCATTCCGTGTTTCGTGGATCAGTTTTATCCGCAAGTCGGCATGAGCATCGTGCAGGTGCTGGAACGCCTCGGGCACACCGTCGATTATCCTGAGGCGCAGACCTGTTGCGGCCAGCCCGCCTTCAATTCCGGCTACTGGGATGAAGCGCGCGTCATGGCCGAGCGGCAAATGTCCGTTTTTCGTAACGCCGAAAACGTCGTCATCGCCTCTGGCTCCTGCGGTGCAATGGTCAAAGTCTTTTATCCCGAGCTGTTTCACGGCCATCCACAGGAAACGGAAGCCAAGGCGCTCGCCGCCAAAACCTTCGAGTTCTCCGAATTCCTCGTCAACAAATTGGGCGTCGTGGACGTCGGCGCAAAATTCCCGGGCAAGGCCACCTTTCATGACGGCTGTCACGGCTTGCGTGAATTGGGCGTAAAAAAACCACCGCGCCAGTTGCTCGAACACGTGAAAGGACTGGAGCTGGTGGAAATGAAAGAGGCCGAAACGTGCTGCGGCTTCGGCGGCATGTTTGCCGTGAAATTTCCAATGATTTCCACCGCGATGGGTGAGGTCAAATGCGCGTCCATCGCCGAAACCGGCGCCGACTTCGTCATCTCCAATGATTCCAGTTGCCTCATGCAAATCCGCGGCATCCTGGATAAACAGGGCAAGCCCGCGAAAACCTTGCATTTGGCCGAAGTGCTCGCCCAAACATGAGCGCCCAGTCCAAAGAATTTAATGAATCCGCCACGCGCTACGCTGCGGACCTGACCCATCGCAGTTTGATCCAGAAA
>JASHZU010000099.1 GCA_030042375.1 Verrucomicrobiia bacterium | reverse complement strand
GGCTTTCGCCCATTGAGAAAAATTCTCGACTGCTGCCACCCGTAGGTGTCTGGACCGTGTCTCAGTTCCAGTGTGGCTGGTCGTCCTCTCAGACCAGCTACCCGTCTTAGCCTTGGTGAGCCGTTACCTCACCAACTAGCTGATAGGCCGCGGGCTCATCGTGAAGCGTCAGGCCTTACGGTCCCCAACTTTGAACTCTCGTTCACATCCGGTATTAGCTCGCCTTTCAGCAAGTTGTTCCAGACTTCACGGCAGATTACCCACGTGTTACACACCCTTGCGCCACTCCGACTTGCGAATATTGCTACCCACAAATCAGCGTTCGACTTGCATGTCTTATCCACGCCGCCAGCGTTCGTTCTGAGCCAGAATCAAACTCTCCGTAAAAAAACGTTAGTTGATTCGCCTTCAATCGTAAAAATTGAAGGGCTTTAATGGTTAAAACCTTCTTGGACAACCCACTAACAGGCTATCCTTGAAGGGGCTCTCACTAATCGCACAAATCAATTTTCAAAGAACAATGGTGTCCAAACGACACCGAAAATTTTCCAAATTGTCACCAACACTCTTTCCCGTTCAGGCGACAAAAAAACCTAATTACCGAATCACCTCTTTTCCCTATCGGTAATCAGATTCGAATTTGGGAGCGTGAGCCTTATTTTATCATCACGCTATTGTCAACGGACACTGTTGTCCACCCGTCGCCGATCTCATCGGCGAGGGACGGTTAATTTATCAGACAACCTACCTCGCGCAAGAGTTTTTTCAAAAATTTTTTGATTAATTTTTATCCCGAAAAATTCGTCAAAAACCCAATAAATCCGCACTATTCCAACCCTCTCCGCCATAAATCCTCCTCGTCCAGCCCTAAAAAATGTCCCAGCTCATGCAAAAAAGTGGTCCGAATTTCCTCCCGAAAAGCTTTTTCATCGCCTTCCGCATAGTCCCAGAGGTTTTCCAGGAACAAAATAATCTGCGAAGGCATGGGAATATACCCTTCTTCCGCAAATTCCGCGCCGGTAAAGATGCCCAGCGTGTCCGCTTCAATCCCTTCCTCCAGCAATTTCGCATTGGGCTTGCGCTCAAAGGTCACCGGCAATTGTTTCGCCTCTTTCTGCAATGGCACAGGCAGCTTCAACAGCACCGCCTCAACTTCCGCCGAGGCAATTTCGCGCAATTGTTTCCAGTCTAAATTCGACACGATTATGAAAGTTGCCTCCGCCACCTTGCCAATTGCTTCACGACTTCTTTAGTTCCTGGGGCGCCGGTAATATTCCGTTTCGCCATCGCCCGCTGCACATCAAATACGCCCAGTGCGTCCCGGCCAAACGTTTTGTGTACCGATCGCAATTCCGCCAGCGTCATTTCATTCAGCGGTTTGCCAGCTTCTTCGGCCCACGCCACCACCGCGCCGACCACATGATGCGCCTGTCGGAACGGCATTCCTTTGCGCACGAGGTAATCCGCCAGATCCGTTGCCAGCAACGCCGGATCGCTTACAGCCAGGGCGCACGCCATGCGATTCACTTTTGTGTTCCGCAACATTGCCGCCATCAGCCGTGTCGTCGCACGCACCGTGTCTACCGTATCAAACAACTGCTCCTTGTCTTCCTGCAAATCGCGGTTATAGGTCATTGGCAATCCTTTCAGCAGCGTCAGCAGCGCCACGAGATTTCCAATGACCCGTCCCGTTTTGCCTCGTGCCAGTTCTGCGATGTCCGGATTTTTTTTCTGCGGCATCAGCGATGAGCCCGTCGTGTAGGCATCGGCAATTTTAATGAAATTAAATTCCGAGCCCGCCCAGAGAATCAAATCCTCCGCCAGTCGCGAAATGTGGACGGCCAGCAACGCGGCGTCCGCGCAAAATTCAATCGCAAAATCCCGGTCACTCACGGCATCCATGGAATTTTGCGTGATTTGCGGCCGGCCGCCCGCGTCTTCGAATTTGAGCAGCTTCGCCACCAATTCGCGCTTGAGCGGCAGCGTGCTGCCGGCAATCGCCCCGCTGCCCAGCGGAGAGACATTCACGCGCGAATGGCAGTCCCAGAGCCGGTCGCAGTCCCGCTCCAGCATCTCCACGTAAGCCAGCAGGTGATGCGCAAAATAAACCGGCTGCGCCCGTTGCAGGTGCGTGTAGCCGGGGATCAGCACCTCGGCATTCCGTTCACCGAGCAACACCAGCGCGCGCTGCAAATCGGCAATCTCACCGAGCAGCGAGACAATCTCATCCCGCAACCACAGGCGGATATCCAGCGCCACCTGGTCATTGCGCGAGCGCGCCGTATGCAATTTGGCGCCTGCCGGCACCCGCCGCGTCAGCTCCGCCTCGATGTTCATGTGCACATCTTCGAGCGCCGGGTTCCATTTGAATTTCCCGGCCCGGATTTCTTTGCCGATTGCGTCCAGCCCACGAACGATGGCCCGCAATTCCTTTTTCGTCAGCACGCCGATTTTTTGGAGCATCTGCGCGTGCGCCATTGAGCCCAGGATATCATGCCGCCACAGCCGCCAGTCGAATGAAATGGATTCGGTGAACTGCGCGACGTCCGCGGCCGGGCCGCCGGCAAAACGTCCGCTGCGGGAAACGGGAGAATGTTTTTTCATAAAACCGCGGCTGTCGCGGCACACATAGACTTTTTGAAAAGCCGGGGAAATTCAACCCTAAAGAAGCAATTAAAATAATAAAAAACTCCATTGCCGCCTTCGTGGAAATATGAAATGTTCTTATTATTCATGAGTGAATTCAAGTACGCCTGCCCCGTCTGCGGCCAGCACATCAAGTGCGATTCTTCCCAGGCTGGAACCCAGATGGAATGCCCGACTTGCTTTCAAAAAATCATCGTGCCGCAGGCGCCCACGGAGGAGCAGAAATTTATTTTGACCGGCTCAAAAGTCGCCGGCGAACGACCCCTGCCCAAAACTCCCGACGCCACCACCTTCGCCGCCCCTTCTAAAACTCTCCCGGGAGTGGTGGTGGTGATTGTTATTTTGCTTTTAATCGGCGCCGCTGTGGCTTTCGTTTATCGCGGGACCATTTTCAAGTCCAAAGCGCCTGACGATGCGAACCCGTCCCCCATCGTCCAGGCCCCTGCCCCGCCTCAACCGGCGCCACCGCCGAAAAAGACTGTGCCAGTGATGGTTGCCCCACCGTCCAACGAGACAAATTGGACACTCAACCTGAAGGGCCGAAAAATTCCCGATGCCCTTGCTGCCGGGCGGATTGAAGGGCAGGATTTTGTTTGCCAGCGCGCGACCTTCCAGAACGGCAACCTGATGCTGCACAACGGCGAATTGGGCTTGCAGGTCTTCTTCGGCAGGGCGACGACCCCGGACCAACTCGCCGGAAAATCGATCAACGTTTCCACCAACACCACCGCTGCCGCGCGCGTCGTGCTGCGCTGGCAGGACGGCGACCAGGCCATGCGCGAAGCCTTCACCAATCAATACGCCATGCTTTTGAACTTTGGCCAACTCGCAAACAACCGGATGAGCGGCCAAATTTATATCTGCACGTCGGACGACAAAAAGAGCTACGTGTCCGGCACGTTTGACGCCGAAATCCGCAAGCCAAAACCGAAGGCCCAATGACAGCCTGAGCCAACGCTTCCTATTATTCCGGTTCAATTCGCATCCATGGAAAAAATTGAAGAGGCCATCGTTCGTACTCTGACGAAGCAGAAAAAAACCCTGGCGCTGGCGGAATCCTGCACGGGCGGCTTCATCGCCAACCAAATCACCAATGTGCCCGGCGCTTCTAAAATTTTTCTGGGTGGCGTGGTTTCCTATAGCAACGAAGCCAAACAAAAATTTCTCGGCGTCCGGGCAAAATCACTGGCGCAGCATGGCGCAGTGAGTGAAGTGGTCGCGAGAGAAATGGCTGCGGGCGCGCGAAAACGGTTCGGCGCGGATTTTGCGATCGCTGTCACGGGCATCGCCGGTCCCTCTGGTGGGACAAAAAACAAGCCTGTCGGAACGGTATTTATCGCGCTGGCGGACGCATCGGGAATTTTGGTCCAGCGAAAGTTGAATGCTTTTGGCCGGCTAAAATTCAAGAAGGCAACCGCGCAACAGGCATTAAAATTGCTGAAGAATTGCATTTGCAGATAAATTTCAATGGCACTGGCTTTTTTGCTTGAGCCGTGCGAGAGTGACGCTAAATTTATCGGCAACGAGTCAGCAGAACAATTAGTTCCATCATGGCATTGACCGTTGAACCTTTAGAAAACGATTCCGCGCCCGCAGCCATTCCCAAACGCCGCGGGACGTTGCTTATTGTCGATGATGAGGACGGTCCCCGCCAATCACTGCGCGTTATTTTCAAGGATGACTACGATTTGTTGATGGCCGACGATGGCCCGTCCGCGATTAAGATTGCCCAGGAAAATGATATCGATGTCGCCGTATTGGACATCCGCATGGCCGGCATGTCAGGCATCGAAGTCCTGGAACGCCTCAAATATGTCAAACCGGACATCGAGGCCATCATGATGACGGCGTTTGAAACGACCGATACCATCCGCCAGGCACTCCGGTTGCGCGCTTGTGATTACATCAACAAGCCGTTTGATATTGCCACAATTCGCAATGCCGTTTCGCTGGCCATGCAACGGCGCACGCTCGAAAGCGAAATCCACAGCAGCGCCGAAAAAGTCCAGGAACTGCTCACGGAATTGCAGGAGCAGCGCATCGAAGAGCAAATTGCCAAGACGCGCGGCGATATTTACGCGAGCATCATTCACGATATCAACGGCCCGCTTACCGTCATTTCCGGTTTCGTCCAAGTCCTTAACCAAAGGCTCAGCCACTCCTCGCGCATGGAATTGGAAGACCTGGAATTCATCAAGGACCGCCTGCGTATCATTGCGCGACAAGTTGGCAATTGTGTGGAAATCTCCCGACGTTATCTTAGTTTCCTGCGCCGCCAGTCGGATGAAAATGCCCCGCGCATCAGCGTCAACCAATTGCTCCACGACCTGGACCAGCTCGTGCGCGTGCATCCCAGCCAGTTGGAAAATGAATTCGTCGCCACGACCCTGACCGAAGACATCAGTGTCAAAATGCACGGCACGGATTTAATCCAGGTTTTGTTGAACCTGACGGTAAACGCCTTTCAATGCGCGCCGCTTCCCCATCGTGTTGAAGTGGGCGGCGAAGTGTTACACGCGCCGCTGGATTTGACCAAATTCAAAGACGGCCCGAATGACCGCCTGCTGAATGTCGAAAACATGGAGAACACCGCGCCGCTGGTAAAATTATGGGTGCGCGATAATGGCCCGGGAATTCCGCCGGAAGTGTTGCCGAAGATTTTCCAGGCTTTCTTCACTACCAAAGGCCCGCGCCAGGGCACCGGCCTGGGATTGAGCATTGTCCAGCGCCTCATTAAGGAAGCCAAAGGCATGCTCCACGTCCATACCAAACCCGGCGAAGGAACGGTCTTTTCGATCTACCTGCCCGGAAACACTTTGGGGAAATAGGCCTTCGCTCGTTCGGTCGCCCTAGCGCTTTCACCTCACCGGGATAGTCATTCCGCTTTGCGCCCAGCAATAGGCGAGATAGCCGCAGACAATTGAAGCATCAGCCGTCACGGCAAAGGGCGTTAAGGCCACTTTTTCAACCCGCCCCCAGCCATCATTATAATCGGGCAATTGGTACGTGCCCATTTCACGCTCGCCTGAAAACAGGGTAAATGATTCCTGGTTCGTCTCGTAAACGGCATAAAGACCCTGGCCGCTCGTGTCGGGGATCGAATAATAAACCGGCACGGCCGGCAAATCGTCCACCGACTTTTTGGATGTGTAAACCGGCGCATGTTGCCTGCTTATGCGGGTTTCGTTCTTGTTTAACCAATAGGCACGCGTATGAATGGCATCATTGCGTTCCGAAATCTCCTGATAAACCACCAAAAAATCATTTCGCTTTTGGGATTCATACAAATGCAAATCGGGGTTCTGCATGGGTCCTTTATTGTCCTCCAAATTCCCATTGGTCCAGAGTGCATAAGTGCATCCGCTTTCGAAAGGCAAAATCAAAAGCAGCGACAAAAGCCGGACTGTGCATTTCACCGTCATTTTCACGGCAAAGTTTACACGAGGAACCGCGGCCCGTCTCAGGCCGCAGCACCTTTCAGTCTGAATCGGACAACCTAATTGGCAAAATACTCGCGCGGGTCGGTGATCTTCCCCGTAATCGCGCTCGCCGCCACCGTCGCCGGCGATGCCAGAAACACCTGCGATTCCTTGTCGCCCATGCGGCCGGGGAAATTGCGGTTCGTCGCGCTGATGCATTTGATGCCCGGCTTGTTGATGCGACCGAATGTGTCCACCGGCCCGCCCAAACACGCGGCGCAACCCGCGTTCTCGGTCATCTGCACTCCTGCGTCGACCAGGATTTCCCAAATCGTCTTTTCGCCCCAGCGAGTGGATTGCAAATCATGCACAATCTCCGGCGTCGCCGGCACGCCGAACGTGTCGATCGCCACCTTGTGCCCGCGCAGCACGCGCGCGAACTCGACGAAATCGCTCGTCTTGCCGCCGGTGCATGAGCCCACATAGGCGCGGTCCAATTTAATGTGGTTCATTTCCTTCGCTTTTTTGCGCTGACCCGGGTCGGGATGGCAGGCCACTGTCGGCTCGAGCTTGCTCAAATCCACCACGAGTTCGTAAACGAATTTCTCATCGCGATCGCGTTCCACGGGATTGTACGAGGCCTTCGTCCCGTTCAACTTCACACGCGCGTCCACGTATTCCTGCGTGCGCGAATCAAATTCAAAAATCCCGTTCTTGCCGCCGGCTTCAATCGCCATGTTGGCGATGGTCATGCGGTCGTCCATCGAAAGCGACTTCACGCCTTCGCCGTCAAACTGCATGGCACGATACGTTGCGCCGTCGAAACCGATTTCGCCGATGCAATGCAAAATGATGTCCTTGGCCATGACGCCCGGCTGCAATTTGCCTTCGAGCCGGAAGTGCATCGTCTCAGGCACCTTGATGAGCAACTTGCCGGTGCCCATCACAAAGCCCGCATCCGTATTGCCGATGCCGGTGGCGAACTCGTTGAAGGCGCCCGCCATGCACGTGTGCGAATCCGTGCCAAAAAGAATTTCGCCCGGGCGCGTGTGGCCCTTGGCCGGGAGCGCCGTGTGGCAGACCCCCGCGTAATGCGAGCCGTACTGCTTTTTCAAATGGCCTTTGCTCGCATCGAAATGCCAGTGGCCGTTCGGATCATCAATGACATCGTAAAAATACGGCAGCCCCTGCTCTTTCACGAAATCGCGCAAAATATCGACATTGCGGTTCGACTTCGAATCCGCCGTAAAAATGTAGTGGTCGGGGATGATGACGATTTTCTTCTTGTCCCACACTTTGGCGTCCTTGCCAAATTCGCGTTTAAAAACGCCAATCGTGCCCGGCCCGCACACATCGTGCGTCATCAAAACGTCCGCGTTCACCCAGATATTGTCGCCGGCCTGGACTTTCGGTTTGCCGGCGGCACGGGCGAGAATTTTTTCTGTCAATGTCATAGTTTCATAGAATAACTGATGCGCCCATGAAGTTCAACTCAAACAAAATACCTCCCCCCAGAGGGGTCTTGAATAGACTTGAACAAGGTTGAACAACCTCGAACAGGATTGAATATTCCAGCGAGGCTGGACCCGCCTTCGTCCCGCAAAGCGGAGACTTCGGCGCGGCAAGTAAAAAATAATTCTTTAAATTTTTGCTTTAGTAGCCTTGAGTAGCCTTTACTAGCCTTTAGCAGGTTTGACCTGCCAACGGAAGCAGAAGTCGAAATAACGGTTAGAGCGGGCTCACGCCCGCTGCTACCATTCGATGAGCCGGAGAATGATTTGAAAGTGGCACAGGAGTGCCGCACTCCAAGACGCAAGCGTAATTGACAAGAATTCCACCGGGCCGGAGGCCCGGTTTTACGGCAGGCAAGATGCCTGCCGCTACATTCTAAAGCGGCATGGCTCGAATATGACTGTTTGCAAGTCATCCGGCCATTTTAGCAGTTTGTAGCAAATACGTTAGTTCGCCAATACCGCTGTTTTGTCCAGTTCGCTATGCACTGTTTGTTCTTGACATTTAAAGTAAAATCGAGGAAAAAGAAAGATACAGATTTTCGGAGCAAAGCCTGGAAAAAATCCGTCAGATAAGTGCATGAAAATCTCCACTTTCAATATTCGCACTTTCCTCGAAAAAAGGGCACTCATCCGTGTGGTGTCTCGCATGTTTGCCATCATGGTATCGCTGGCGGCTGCAGGCGCGGGCGCGCAAAATATCCAGCCGATTTATTCATTTTCACAGAGCCCGGCCATTCCTTTTGCCGGACTTACGCAAGGACCGGACGGCAATTTCTATGGCACGACCTGGTCCGGAGGCAGCGGCGGTGACGGCGCGGTGTATAAGGTTACGCCCAACGGCGTGATGACGACGGTGTATTCGTTCGGTCCCCCGCTTGAAACTCACGGAACCTATATCACCAATGCTGACGGGGCGCAGCCTGAGTCAACCCTGGCGCTGGGGCCCGATGGTAATTTCTACGGGACAACCCGGATAGGCGGCACCGGCGGCAACGGCACGGTGTTTAAGGTAACGACCAATGGCGCGTTGACCACCCTTCATTTTTTCGGCACGGGTCCGGATGATGGGGCAACCCCTGAATCGGGGTTGGCGCTGGGGCCGGACGGCAATTTCTATGGTACGACCGATGGAGGCGGCACGAACAACAATGGCACGGTGTTTAAGGTGACGACCAATGGGGCTTTGACTGTGCTCCATTCGTTCGCTGCGGTCAATTTAGACTACGTTACTGGCAGTTACACCAACTCTGATGGCGAAGGTCCAATTGCGGGTTTGACGGTGGGGACAAACGGTAATCTCTATGGATCGACTTCTGCGGGAGGCAACGGCAGCGGCACACTGTTTGAGATAACCACGAATGGCACATTCACGATCGTTTATACTTTCAGCGCAATAGCTTACAATAACAACACTTCTGGTGATGTTGAGACCAACTCTGACGGTGCGGAACCGACGGCAGCCTTGACGCTGGGGTTGGACGGCAATTTCTATGGCACGACCGATGGAGGCGGCCAGGGCGGCTGCGGCACGGTGTTTAAGCTAACGCCCAACAATGGCACGTTGACCACGCTTTACACGTTTAGCGCGGGGCGTTTTGTTTTCAGTGGCGAACAAGAATTCTTCACCAACTCCAGCGGGGCGTTTCCTTACGCGGGGTTGACGCTGGGGCCCGACGGCAATTTCTATGGCACGGCTTCCGGAGGCAGCACCAACGGTTTGGGCACGCTGTTTGAGGTCACGCCCGACGGCATACGTACTTTGACGACATTGCTCACGTTTACAAATGCCGATGGGTCGAGTCCTAAGGAGCTGACGCTGGGTTCAAACGGCAATTTCTACGGCACAACGGAGGGAGGCGGCAGCTGCGATAACGGCACGGTGTTTGAAGTGACTACCGGCGGCGCATTAACAACCCTGGTCAATTTTGCCAGCTTTCAGAACGGCGCCAGTCCCTATGCGGGCCTGACCCCGGGGCCGAATGGCAATTTCTACGGCACAACCTATCAAGGCGGCACCAACGGCGCCGGTATTGAAACCGGCCCGAATGGTTATGGCACGGTGTTTGAGATCACCACTAACGGCGTGTTGACTACGCT
This sequence comes from Verrucomicrobiia bacterium, assembly GCA_030042375.1. The sequence goes on along the minus strand of JASHZU010000099.1, from coordinate 1,587 downwards.
GGTCAACTTTGCTGAAACCAACGGAGCCAATCCGGAGGCCGGCTTGATCCTGGGACCGAACGGCAATTTCTACGGCACGACTTACGGGGGCGGCACTAACGGTGATGGCACGGTGTTTGAGATGACCCCTGGCGGCGCATTGACGACGCTGGTCAGCTTTGTCGGCACCAACGGGGCGAGCCCAAGCGCGGGTTTGATCCTGGGAACCAACGGCAATTTCTATGGCACAACTGTAAATGGCGGCTTCGACGGTTCGGGCGCAGTGTTTGAAGCGACCACCGGCGGCGTATTGACCCTGCTCTACTCTTTTACTGATGGCAATGACGGAGGGGAACCGGAGGCGGGCCTGGCCCTGGGGACAAACGGCAATTTTTATGGCACATGCGCTTATGGCGGTGCGGATGGTTGGGGCACGGTGTTTGAGGTGACGAATACCGGCGGATTTGCCACTCTTCATTCCTTTACTGACGGCAGCGATGGGGCCAGCCCCTATGCAGGCTTGACGCTGGGGCTGAATGGCAATTTCTACGGTACAACCGCAGGAGATAGCAGCAGCACGTATGGGAATGTGTTTGAGATGACACCCAATGGCGCGTTGACCAACCTCTACACTTTCCTCGGCGGAAACGACAGCGGTTCTCCAAACGGCTTGATACTGGGACCGGACGGGAATTTTTACGGCACGACCTATGGTGGCACATCCGCTGGAGACTACGGCATGGTGTTTGAGGTGACGTCCAATGGCGCGTTCGTCAACCTGGCCAGTTTTACCGGCACCAACGGAGAGGCTTCTAAAGGAAGTTTGGTCCTGGGACCAGACGGCAATTTTTACGGCACGACTTCATACGGCGGCGCGAATGGAATCGGCGAAATCTATCGCCTGAATCTGCCGCCTGAAATCACTTCGCAGCCGGCCAGCCAGTCCGTCGCCGCGGGTGGGCCGGTCACTCTGTCTGTGACGCTTTTTGGCACGGCGCCTTATTCTTTCCAGTGGCTGTCCAATGACGTTCCCATTGTGGCGGCAACCAATAGCACACTGACCATTCCCGACTTTGCCGCGGGCGACGCGGCTGATTATTCGGTCATTGTCAGCAATGCCTGGGGCGGCGCCACCAGCGCCGCAGCCTTTCTCACGGTTGGGGGCGCTCCGCTGATTTCCAGCATTACTTTATCAGCGAATGGAAATGTGACATTGGATTGCCTGAGCCAGCCCAACGTTACGTCACGACTTTGGGCCGCGACCAACCTTGCAATGGAGGCGGATTGGACGCCCATCTTTACAAATTCCTCCGGCGGCGCCTGGCAATTCACTGACACCAACGGATTAGATCAGCAGAAATATTATCGGCTCTCAACGCCATAACGCCGCGGGTTTGATCATTCTTGCTCCGGCGAAATGGCACGGTAGAAGCGGATGGGAGAATTCGTCCAATGCGCGTCGCTGAAATACCATGAGCTGCCGGTGAGCAGGTTTGTCTGCAAAGGAGACCACACGGAGCGGGACAAATTAGTGGAAACTTCCACCACCACGGTTAGGTTACCGGCCCAGTTGACGTAGAAAGAAAATTGATTCGTTCGCACGGCACT
>JASHZU010000098.1 GCA_030042375.1 Verrucomicrobiia bacterium | reverse complement strand
GCAATATGCAAAAAGCCGAGTGCCAGGGCATGATTCGCCGGGCGACGCGCCTGATTGAGCGTGCCGGCCGTCGGGCGATCGTGGATGGCGATGTGGCCACCCTGGCGCGCGAGGTGGACATGATCCTGGTTTTCGGCGGCGACGGCACGATGCTTCGCGCCGCGCATAGTATTGCCGGTTCCAAAACACCGTTGCTGGGCATCAACATCGGCGGCCTTGGGTTTCTCACCGCTGTTCCATCCAAAGAACTCCCCCGCGCGCTGGAGCATATCTGGAAGGGTGAATTCAAATACGAATCGCGCGCGCTCATCGAAGCCAGCGGCCGTTTCAATGGAAATCAAATCGTCAAATCCGCACTCAACGACATCGTCATCAGCCGCGGCGCGCTGTCCCGGCTCATCAGCCTGGAAGTCAGCGTCAACGGCGAACACATCACGCGCTATCGTTGCGACGGGTTGATTATCAGTTCGCCGACAGGCTCGACGGCCTATTCGCTCGCAGCGGGCGGCGCGGTGGTTTCGCCGGCGGCGGAAGTTTTTGCGCTGACGCCTATCTGCCCGCATGCGCTGTCAAATCGCTCGATCATTTTGCCGCTCAATTCCACCATTCGTGTCAAGGCGATGAACCCCGCGCCGGCGACCTTGCTGAGCGTGGATGGCGAGGTGGTGGCGGAATTGGACGCTGGCAATGAAGTGGTCATCCGCCGCAGCAAGAGCGTTGTCCGGTTGGTCACGCTATCGAGCAATTCATTTATGGAAGCGCTGCGCCAGAAGTTACAATGGCGCGGGGCATATGTATAAGTTATTGGCGCACAGGTAGTAGTATCGAGTGGCTTGGGTATGGTAATTGCTGGAATTTAACGTCGGCTTTTGCTAAAACGATTAGAAAGAGTGAAATTGAAAACAAAAATTGTCGCGGGAGTTCCCGTTTTAGCACTTTCGGCCAAGATGGCGGGGAGCATGACCCAAACCAAGACTTTTACCTTACCACTTTAAACGGATTAAACAGGAATGGTTCGATTAAAAGACATTGCCCGCCACGCGGGTGTTTCAGTCATGACCGTCTCAAAGGCGTTACGGGACGAGCCGGACGTTTCCTCTGCCACGAAGGCGCGGCTCAAGGCGCTCGCGCAGCAAATGGGTTATGTGCCGGATTCCAGCGCGCAGGGCTTGCGCACGAAAACCACCAAGATGTTTGGGCTCGTTATCCCGTCCATCACCGACCCGATTTTTGGCCGGATTACTTTTGCCGTGGAGGAGCGTGCCCATGAATTGGGCTACGATATTTTGCTGGCGCATACTCTGAACCAAAGTGAGCGCGAGGAGCAATGCATCCGCCATTTGCTGTCGCGCCGCGTGGACGGACTGTTTATCTCGCCCGTCTATCGCTTTACCGCCGAAGCGCGCATTTACCAGGAAATCATGGCGCGCCAAACGCCCGTGGTTTTGCTGGGACAGCCCGCGCCGTTTTGCAAATCGTTTCCCGGCGCGGAAGTCGAGGAACTCATCGCCAGTTATAATGTCACGCGCCATTTGCTCCAGCTCGGTCACAAGCGCATCGCCTACCTGGCCGGGCCGCAGGTCGCGCCGTGGGCACACGACCGTTTTGAGGGCTACCGCCGCGCCTTGCGCGAGGCGAACCTGGACGTGGACGACAAACTGGTTTTCCAGGCCGGCGGCACCATTGAGGACGGCACCAAGGCCGCGCTGCAAATGCTGAATGAAAAATTCGATGCCACCGCCGTGCAGGCCGTGAACGATTTGGTCGCCATCGGCTGCGCCACGACGCTGCTGACGCAGGGCCTTAAGATTCCCGGGGACATTTCTGTGGCCGGCTTTGGGAATATTTTATTGGCGGACCATTTCCGCGTGCCGCTCACGACGGTGCGCCAGCCCAAATACCGGCTGGGCGCGGCTGCGGTGGAAATGATGGCGCAATTGCTGCGCGGCGAAAAAGTGCAGACCCGGCGCATCCCCGGCGAACTCCTCGAGCGCGACAGCACCGCCGCGCCCAAAGCGGCTTAATCGCAGGTGCAGCATCTTAAGGTAGGGCGCGCAGTCCCCTGCGCACCGTCTTCCCTTTCGCGGTGAGTCCGTGTTAGTTCGTGTCTGTCCATACTGTTCACTCTTCCTCGCGTAAATTGTATATCGTAAATTTAGAGGTATTGCGGAACTAACGGTTTATTTCTCTCCTCTGTAAAATCTCGCACGGTGGGCTAATGCCTAAACGAAGGCGGGCCTGCCCTCCGTAGCTTCAGCGAAGGAGGGTTCTTTGACATATTAGAATGCACTGCTCTGGCAGATGGTGCGAAGCGTTTGGAATGCGCGCGCGCTTTAGCGCCGCTTTTCGAACGGCCTGACTTGGCAAAAGGCACTCAGGCTGCCCAAAAAGTTAAGCCTGCTAAAGCCTAGTCAAGGCTGCCAAAGGCTAATAAAGGGTTCCCCCCCCGGGGGGTGGGTGGCCGGCTAAAAATTACACCCTGTGCAAACCGGTACAAAGCTATACAAACCTGTACAAGACCCCCTGGAGGGGGGAGGGGGGGGTGCCATGTGCAGCAAGGTTCACCCCGTAAAACGGGGCAAGCCAAAGCCCCGGCGGGGCGACAGATATATAGCCCCGGTCCCGCTTCGCGGGGCCGGGGTAAAAGGCTAAAGACGAATCCTTCCATATCCGCGAAGCGGGCGAGCCTGTGAGCGTATCCGGTCGCTCTTATTAAGCTCCGTTAAGCCAAATTAAGCTGTATTAAGCTCCATTAAGCAGTTTTCAGAAAAAAAGATTGTTTGGCGCTGCCACCAGCTTGCCGGCTTGTATTTTCCCCCGTTTTTTGTTCCCCTGTACCTTCACGATTTATGCAAGACCGCAAGACTCTCGATGACCGCGCCAAAATGACTGAGCTGGAGCGCATCCGGCATTCCGCCGCGCACGTCATGGCCACCGCCATCCTCCGCCTCTGGCCCGAGGCCCAATTCGCCGCCGGCCCACCCGTCGAAAACGGATTTTATTACGACGTTGATTTGCCGCATCGCATCTCGCCCGAGGATTTCCAAAAGATCGAGGAGGAGATGAAAAAGGAAATCAAGGCGAACCATACCTTTGAAAAAATCGTCGTGACGCGCGAGCAGGCCATGAAGGACGCGGAAAGCGGCCGTCTCGGCGGCCTGGCCGAACGCCCCGGCAATCCCAGCAAATTCAAAATCGGCAACCTCGAAGCCATTCCCGAGGGCGAGCCAATTTCCTATTTCAAGAATGGCGATTTCCTCGACCTCTGCGCCGGGCCGCATGTCATGCGCACCGGCAACATCGGCGCGTTCAAGCTCACTACCGTGGCCAGCGCTTATTACAAGGGCGATGAAAAGAACCCGCAGCTCCAGCGCATCTACGGCACCGCCTTCAAGAACAAGACCGAGATGGAGGCCTACTTCACGATGATTGAAGAAGCCAAAAAACGCGACCACCGGAAGATTGGCACCGAGATGGGCCTGTTCGCCATTGATACCGAATACGTCGGCCCCGGCCTGCCGCTCTGGCTGCCCAAGGGCACGGCCATTGTGGAAGAACTGGAAAAGCTCGCGAAAGAAACCGAATTCGCCGCCGGCTATGTGCGTGTGAAAACGCCACATATCGCTCGCGAGAAAATGTATGTGACAAGTGGTCACATTCCTCTCTATCAGGAATCAATGTTTCCGCCGATCCAAATAGATGAAATTGCGAAAAAGCGCAGTGAACTTGCTGCTAGAAAGCAAAAGCTGTGGGACAAATGCTGGGAATCTGGAGCGGTAGCGGCATTGAAGATTACGGAGTTTCATCAGCATGCGCTTAATTCCATTCAAGAGCTGCAATTATTGGAACGCAGAGTTGGCGATCACGCCGGTGAAATTCTTCCAGGTCATTTAAAGCTGCTCGAAGAATTACGCGACACCACAAAAGAATTGTTCCAATTGCCATTGGTTGAAAACTACTACCTCAAAGCCATGAATTGCCCGCACCATCACCGCGTTTTCTCGGCAGAGCCACGGAGCTATCGTGATTTGCCGTTGCGGCTGGCCGAATACGGCACCTGCTATCGCTACGAGCAGAGCGGCGAACTTTTTGGCCTCATGCGTGTGCGTTCGCTCAATATGAACGACGCGCACATCTATTGCACGCCGGAGCAGTTCGCCGAGGAGTTCAATGCCGTCAATGAGATGTACCTGAAATATTTCAAAATCTTCGGCCTCGACAAATACCAGATGCGTTTCAGCACGCACGATCCGTCCCGCTTAAGCGGGATCGGCTCAAAATTTGTCAATGAGCCGGAGCTCTGGATTCAGACCGAAAACATGGTCCGCGATGTCCTGAAAAATTCCGGCATCAATTTCGTCGAAGTCCCCAACGAAGCCGCGTTTTACGGTCCGAAAATCGACGTGCAGGTCTGGAGCGCCATTGGCCGCGAGTTCACCATCGCCACGAACCAGGTGGACTTCGCCGTGCCGAAAAAATTCGGCCTCGTCTATCGCGACCGTGATAACTCGGACAAAACGCCCCTGTGCATCCATCGCGCGCCATTGGGCACGCACGAGCGCTTCATTGGTTTTCTCATTGAGCATTATGCGGGCAATTTCCCGCTCTGGCTTGCGCCGGAACAGATCCGCGTGATGACCATTGGCGATGACGAGAAGCTCGTCGGTTACGCGAAACAAATCGTGAACGAACTGCGCGCGAATTTTGTGCGCGCGGAATCCGATTTTTCCTCGAACAAAATCAATGGCAAAATCCAGGAAGCCGAGCAGACCAAAGTCCACACGATGCTGGTCATCGGCGGGCGCGATATGGACGCCGGGAACGTGAGCGTGCGGTTGCACGGCAAGGGCAATATCGGCGCCAAGCCAAAGGCTGAAGTCATTGCGGACATCCTGGCGGCCATCAAAGAGCGCCGTCCGTGACCGAAATTCCAGGCAATTAATGGACGCCTCCAAAAAAACTAAAGCGTTTCTTGTTGCCTATGTTGTTCTCTTTGCCGCCTCGTTCTGGCTGTTGTTTTTCCATTTAGACAACCATCTGCTTTGGGGTGATGAAGCGGAAACGGCGGTGCTGGCCCGGAACGTCGTTCAATTTGGCGTGCCCCAAACATTCGACGGCACGAATTACATCCTCCTGCATGGCACCGTGGACGAAACGCCCAGCCATGTTTGGGTTTGGTCGCCCTGGATGCAGGACTACCTCGCCGCAAGCTCCTTCCTGGTGTTTGGCGAGAACACCTGGGCGGCGCGCGCGCCCTTTGCGTTAATCGGTTGGGGCTGTGTTGTGCTGCTGGCGCTGGTGTCCTGGAAAATTTATCAGAACCATTGGGTGGCCATGTCGGCTGCCGCCTTACTCGCCACCTCGGAAGTTTTTCTGCTGCACGCCCGGCAATGCCGGTACTATCCCATTTCCGTCTTTGGCGAAATCCTCTTTATCTACGGCATATTCGAGATGCTCGCCTCCCGCCGCCGTGGTGCCTGGCTCGCCGCGCTTGCTTTAGTTCTGCAATTTTACAGCAACTACATCATTGTGGTGGCCAATCTTCCTGCGGTGCTGTGCGTGGGATGGCTGCTGCGAAAACGGGGCCGCGCTGCCGTGCTCCAGGTTGCGACAGTGCTGGGTGCTTTGTTCGTTGCTGCCTTGCCCTGGTTGCTTTACGCGCATTCGTGGGGCCAAAAAAATGCCCTCGGCGACGAAAACTATGTGGCCAAAGTGCTTCAATACCTTGAAAAAATTAATTTCGATTTCCTTCCCTTTTGTATTTTTCTTCTGCCTCTCCTGGGCTTGTTTTCCAAGGATCGCAAACCAGAGGGCCGTCCGTTCCCGGTAATTCAGTGGGAGCATTTTTTGTTGTTATTATTGCCTCTCTATTTTCTGGCCATCCTTTGTGCGCCAGGTTGTTACGACCGATACCTTTTACCATTGCTGCCGGTGATGTGTTTATTGGCCGTCGTGTGGCTATTTCGCTATATAAAATGGCGTGCCTTGGCCGTTTGCCTTCTTCTCATACAAATGACCAGCAATTTTATTCCACTTGTCACGGCGTTCCCTTTCCGCGATGGGCGTTCCCTGCGATCTCCCATCGCCGAGTATATCTCGGGCATCACCACGCCCTACACCGACCGCTTTGCCGACGTGCTGGAGTTTTTCAAAACTCACGCGCGCCCCGGCCAAACTGTTTTGAGTTACGATCCTGAATTTCCGCTGTTCTTTTATGCCCGGCTTACTGTGATTAACGGA
>JASHZU010000097.1 GCA_030042375.1 Verrucomicrobiia bacterium | reverse complement strand
CGTCAACATCTCGTAAGCAGCCACGCCGTAGGCAAAGATGTCGGCGCGCGAATCAATCGGCAGCCGCTGCAATTGTTCCGGGGCCATGTAACCGGGCGTGCCGGGATTTTTGGAAAATTTCTTCGGCTTTTCCGGGATGGGCTGCGCCAGGTCAAAATCAATCAACCGCACGCTGGCATTGCGCGTCACCAGCACATTTTCCGGCTTGAAGTCCAGGTGCATGTACCCGCTCTCATGCACGTCGCCCAGGCCTGAGGCCATGTCGATGAGGATTTGCGCGACGTTTTCCGTCAGCACCGGGTCCTGGCGCGCGAACAATTCCTTCAAATTCGCCGCCTCCACGTATTCCATTACCATGTACAGCGAGCCGTTGGTTTTGCCGTGCTCGACATAGCCAACGATATAATCGCTTTGGTTAATCTTGGAAAGGACCTCGCAGCCGCGCGAAAACCGGCGGCGTGCCAGGAAATCGAACCGCAAATCTTTTTTCAACCGGCGCAGGGCATAAGGCTTCCCGCGGCCATCGGTCACCAGCCAGATTTCCGCCATGCCGCCGCTGTTAAGCAACTCCTGAAGATAAAAGCGGCCAAACTGCTCCTGCCCCATTACTTCAGCCCCTGCGTTTTCAAAATCATCTGCCTTGCCAGCCATTTGCATAAAACGATAACACGTTCCGCCGGTGGGTGCGACAAAAACTTATCCGGCGAATTACCCGTGCACCTTTTTAGACGCGCAGGAAGGAGGTTTGGTGACAAAACGCTGCCTAAACTTTCGTCTCCGCCAGTTCTAGTATCCGTTCGAATTGGGGTTTTGTCAGGGGCGAGACCGACAGGCGGCCCTGTTTGACCAGTTTGGTTTCCACCAGGATTTTGTCCGCCTTGATTTGCGCGAGTGTGACCGGTTTGGCCAGCGCTTTGATGGGAACCAAGTCCACACAGGACCAATCGCCTTCCTCCGCCGTGGGATCGGCGTAAAATTCCTTCTCCACGCGAGCAAGCCCAACGACGGATTTTTCCTCGCCGCTATGGTAAAAGAAAACGAGGTCGCCCTTTTTCATGGCGCGCAAATTGTTTCGCGCCGTGAAATTCCTGACACCAGTCCACGCGGTCTTGCGATCCTCGACCAATTGCTGCCACGAGTAGGCTTCCGGTTCCGATTTAGCCAGCCAGTAGTTCATTTACGATTTACGGTTTGCGATTTACGATAACGGCATGAGTTTTGCCGATAACCTGGCCGCAGTTCAACAACGGATTCATGCCGCCTGCGCCCGCGCCGGGCGCGATGCCTCATCCGTCCTGCTGCTGGCCGTCTCCAAAGGCTTCCCGGCGGAAACCATCGCCGAAGCCGTCACCAGCGGCCAGATTTTCTTCGGGGAAAATAAAGTCCAGGAAGCCAAAGCCAAAATCCCCCTCTGCCCCGGCAAAACCCGCTGGCATTTCATTGGCCATCTGCAATCCAACAAAGCGCGCGACGCGGTGGAACTTTTTGAAATGATCCAGGGCGTGGACAGTTTGAGCCTCGCGCGGGAGATTTCCAAACGTTGCGAGCAGGCCGCCAAACAAATGCCCATCCTGCTCGAAGTCAACGTCGCCGGCGAATCGAGCAAGTTCGGCTATCCACCGGAGCGGTTGCTCGCGGAATTAAACGAGCTGAATTCCTTGCCCCGAATCACCATCCAGGGCCTGATGACCATCCCGCCCTTTGCCACGAACCCGGAAAAGTCCCGGCCGCATTTCCGGCGATTGCGCGAGCTGAAAGCGCAGTGCGAAGACATTCTCGGCGCGCCCCTGCCCCATTTGAGCATGGGCATGAGCGGCGATTTCGAAATGGCGATCGAAGAAGGCTCGACAATCGTGCGGGTGGGCACCGCCCTGTTTGGCCCGCGAAAAGCGCGCCTCAACCCCGCCCCGTCCGACGGATAAAAAAGCTATTTTCTTTTTTGCGACATAACTTATATTTGGGTTGTGACCATTGAGATGTTCAAACGCGAAATCGCGGCGGCGGTCCGGGCCTATGAGAAATACATCATTTGCGTGGACAAAACGCCGGAGGATTTCGATATCTCCCTGCAATCGCTGATGAAGAAGGCCATCACGGCTTACGAAAATCGCGCCGCCGGGATGCGCCATGGCATCGCACTGGACAAATTTGTCACCGTCATTTTAAGCCAGAGCGATGAGGAACGTCCCATGTGCGGCATTTATTTCAATCTCCATTCGCCGTACCAAAAAAACGCGCTTCCCAAGACGGTGAAGGAATTAAAAACCAAGCCAACGCCTTAGAGGGATCTTCAGCAGCGAATACAAAAGAACCGCTGCGTCTTATTGCTCGCGAACTTCGTCGCCCACCTGCGCGTCGCCGTCAATTAAATCAGCCACGGTATCATTGTCCTGTTGCGGACCGGTAATCTTAATCTGGCCGACCTTGTCGCCTGCGCGATAAAGGTAAAAGGTCTGGCCCGTCTGCGGCATCTGGCCCACGGGAAAACTCAGAACGACGAACCGTCCCACGGAATTGTATCCCACTACTTTGGCCGTAAGCGAAGTGTCCGGCGTGACGATCGACGTGCTGTTGGTCGAGACTGGAGCTGGAGCCACTGGCGCCTGGTAAGGTTCCGGCGGCGGCGCGTGATGATGGAAACAGCCACAGGCAAGAATCGCCAGCAAAAGGGACGGGCAAAAGCGCAATTTCATCCGGCTAGTAAACCGATTTCGCCGTGCAGGGTCAATCCGCTTTCACATCTAGAGACGTGCCTGCGAATGGGCCGCGGCCGGCTGCGTGCGCTG
>JASHZU010000096.1 GCA_030042375.1 Verrucomicrobiia bacterium | reverse complement strand
GTTCGATGCGTTTCCCAAACTTTCCAAAATCTATTTTCTGCCGCAGCACATCGATCCCTTTTTCCACACCGTTCTGCGCTATAGCGTTTATGAATTAAAAAATTGCCTCGGCGCCGGGACAACCCCGAAACAAAGTTATGACGAGGAATGGAAAATTGGTTTGGATATCGCGAAAAAATATCGTGTCAACCAATCTCCCCGATGGGCTGCGGATTTCTGCAAAAATTCCGGCTCGCGCCGCATCGCGCTGGCACCCAAGGGCAGTTTGGCCGGCATGGTCGGCTCCAAGCGCAACATCATCCTCCCGGAACTTTGGCCGCAGATCATCGAGCATATTTTGAGTCGCGGTTTCGAGCCGGTTATCCTCGGCGTTCCGAGCGAAGCCTTGGAATTTCCCGCGCTGCCCGGCTGCGTGGATCTGCGCAAAGAAAGTTTCCCCGGGCAAATGCGCTGCATTGGCGAATGCGCCGGCGTGGTCGGCGCGGATTCCTGGGCCAAAACTTTTTCCGCGCTCGCCCATATTCCTACCGTCGTATTCGAGCCGCTCAAAGGTGCGGACATCGCCAATTGGAAGGATCCTTCCGACTGGGTCTTCATTGAGCCATGGTCCGCCATCAAAATGGTTCGCTCACTCGATGAGTTCCGCCGCGTTTTCGATGCGCACATCGCAAAAGTTCCCGGCGCGACTCTGCCGAACACCTCCAAAGTCCCCATCGCCTGGGAAGGCTCCTTCCTCGATTACGGCAGCCTTTCGCACATCAATCGCGAGCTCACGTCCCGCCTGGCCGAAAGTTTAAACCTGACGTGCGTCGGGCCGAATTATTTGTCGCCCTCGGCGAAAACGGACCACGCGATGCAACAATGCGCCAGGAAGCTCGCGGCAAAAGCCCCGGCTAATGCCGCTGTGACTGTGCGTCATCAATGGCCGCCGAATTGGTCAAAGCCCGCGTCCGGCGCGCTCGTGGTAATTCAGCCTTGGGAATATGGCTCGTTGCCGAAAGCCTGGATGGATGCCGCCGCCAACGTGGATGAATTTTGGGTGCCCTCACCCGTCGTGCGCGCCATGTATCTTACCTCGGGCATCGCGCCGGAAAAAGTGCGCGTCATTCCCAATGGCGTGGATACCCGCAAATTCCGACCGGGCATTGCGCCCATGCCGCTGGCGACCAAAAAGAAATTCAAGTTTCTGTTCGTCGGCGGAACCATTTTCCGCAAAGGCCCCGATATTTTGCTGGAGGCATTTTCACAGGCTTTCACCTGTACTGATGACGTTTGCCTCGTCATTAAGGATTTCGGTGGCAACCATGTTTATCAGGGACAAACCGCCGAAGCCGCCATCCAGGCCCTGCAGCAAAAACCCGGCGCGCCGGAAATCCTCTATCTCAAGGACGAGATTTCCTCCGAACAAATGCCGTCATTATATGCTGCGTGCCAATGTCTGGTGCTCCCCTACCGTGGCGAGGGCTTCGGCATGCCGGTGCTGGAAGCCATGGCCTGTGGCCTGCCGGTCATCGTCACTGAGCGCGGCGCGACGGACAGTTTCGTTGCAGCGGACGCTGGCTGGAAAATCTTCTCCTCCTACATCCGCCTGACCGACCACGTCGGCGAAATGAAACTGGTCAAGCCGGGCTGGATGCTTCAGCCGAGCACGCCGCATCTGGTCGAAATTTTCAAACAGGCCGCCGCGAATCCCAACGAATGCCGTCGCCGCGGAGCCATTGGCCGCGCCATTGCGGAAAAACGATACGATTGGAACGACATCGCCGCCGAAGTGACGCATCGACTGAAAGAACTGGCGCAACGCGCGCCCGTCACCACAGATTCGCCGGTGGTAGTGCAGGCCGTGTCGCCAAAATCCGTTTCATTCAAAGTGCCGGGCGTGGCGCACATTGGGCAGCTTGTTGAAGCGCGTGAGTTGTTTGGCCAGAAGAAATTCGAGGCGGCCTGGAATGCCACCGCGACGGCCATCACCAAACGCCCCTTCCATCCTGAAGCCTTCCTGCTGTTGACAGAAATCGCCGCTGGTGCCGGCGATGCCACCACCGCCCGTCAATGCGCGCAGCATGCCCGCGACCTGGCGCCGTCATGGAATCCTGCAAAACAGTTTTTGAAAAGGAATCTCAAGGGTAATGCGAAGTCGGAATGGATGAAACTTCCGGAGGCCATCCAGCGGTCAAAATCCAAAGCCCAAACTTTGTCGGCTTGCCTGATTGTCAAAAATGAAGAGAAGTTTCTGGCTCAATGTCTGAAATCCGTTCGCGAAATTGCCCAACAGATCATTGTCGTGGATACCGGCTCGACGGACCGCACCATCGAAATCGCGAAAGAATTTGGCGCGGAAATTTACACGCATACCTGGAACGATGATTTCGCCGCCGCCCGCAACGCCGCCCTGGAACACGCTACGGGCGATTGGATTCTCATGCTCGATGCCGACGAAGAATTGCCGTCTGCACAACATGCGAAATTGTTGTCCGATATGAAAGACCCCGGTGCATTGGCCCTGCGTTTGCCATTGGTCAATTCCGGCCTGGAAGCCGAAGGGCAAAGCTTTGTGCCACGATTGTTCCGCAATGTGCCCGGCGCTTATTATTATGGCCGCATCCACGAACAGATTTTCCCCAGCCTCCTGCCGCTCGGCAAATCGTGGGGACTCAAAACTGCAATGGGCACAGCGGAGATTTTGCACCACGGCTACAACAAAGACATGGTGCGGGACCGCAACAAGATCGAGCGCAATCTGAAATTGCTCCAGCAGGCGTGCGAAGAAAATCCCGGCGATGTGAATCTGGCCATGAATCTGGGGCTGGAATTGGTGCGCTCGGAAAATCTGGCTGCCGGTATTGCCAAATATCGTGAGGCGTTCCAGTTGATGTCTGGACTACCGCAGGATGAAGTCGCGCCCGAATTGCGCGAGGTCCTGCTGACCCAATTCACCAGCCAGCTTTACAAAATTCGCGAGCATGCCGAGGTCGTCCAAATTTTAAATTCGCCGCTCGCAAAAGCCGGCGGGCTGACGGCGTCGCTGCATTTGGCGCTCGGCCTTTCCAACTTTGAATTGAAAAATTATCCGGAGGCAGCGGAACAAATGCGCCAATGTTTGGCCAAACGCAAGCAACCGGCCCTCTCGCCCATCAACACCGACGTCCTGACGGCCATGCCCAACCATTGCCTTGCGCTGGCGCTGGCGAAAATGGATGACGCCGTGGGCGCCGAAAAAGCCTTCCAGGCGGCCTTGGGCGAACCAGGGCTGCTTGAAAATGTGAAGCTGGATTACGCCAAATTTCTCGCGGCCGCAAATCGTCCTGTGGAAGCGCTGCACAAGATGCATGAACTCGTCGCCACCAATTGCCGCAATGGCGTCCTGTGGCGCACGGGCGGTGAGATCGCCCTGGGCCGGCCGGAGTTCCTCGGCTTTGCCCGCGATTGGACCGGCGAGGCCATGCGCTATCTCCCCGAAGATCCCGTTATCGCTGCCCAACGCGCCGAGGCATTGATGCTGAATGGCGACACTGCCGCGGCCCTTGACCTGTGGAAACGCCTCTGGAGCGCCGAACCGCAACCGCGCGCTTTGGCCGCGTTGATTTTGTGCGAAACCCTTGAGTCGCAAACGCCTCATGTGCCCCATGAGCCCGATGAAAAAGCCACCAGCTGGGCCTTCATCGCGTGGTATCAAAGGCTGCTTGCCATGCGGGCCAAAGCCGTCACCGCACGGCTTAATGAACAGGCAGACAAGCTGTCACGCGCGCTGCCCACCGCCGCCCGGATGATTGAAAAAGCCCTCGCCGAAGCCCAGCAACAAACTGCCGTAGTTTAACCCAAGGCAGGGTGAGGCAGTCTCCTGCCCGCCGTCTGCCGCCTCACAATTAACCTAAATCAAACCTCCATTTACAATTTTCGGTTTGTTTCGGTT
>JASHZU010000095.1 GCA_030042375.1 Verrucomicrobiia bacterium | reverse complement strand
CCGATTTTTAACCCTTGTTAACCAAAAAATTATGAATGAATCCCATGAAATGAGGTCTAAATGAAAGACAGTCGAATGCCGAAAGGCTTGAAATTTCATCAGACAAAACCGAGATTAAAGCATGCCACTTTACGAATATGAATTGACCGAAGGCGATTGCAAGGCCTGCGGCGGGAGCTTTACCCTGCAACGGCCTTTGAGCGCGCCAGAGCTGACCAAATGCCCGGCCTGCAAAAAGCCCGTGCGCAAAATCATTTCCAGTTTCAGCACGCCGCACAAGCTCAAGCCCCTTTCCATTTCGGACGCCAAAAAGGCCGGGTTCACCGTGCTCAAGAAAATTAGGAAAGGTGAATACGAACGGCAGTGAGTTGACGCAATACATCAAACAGATTATGATTTTAGCTCTCGAATGAGTTTCCGTTTGTCCATGATCCTGCTTTCCGCCAGCTTTGTACTGGCTGCTTGCTCGAGTGCATTGGCCCAGGCCGGGTCGGAGCAGTCCATCCTGTTCTCAACGCCGGACGGTCAAACATCCACCAATGCCATCCTGCCGGTCACCCAGTCGCCGCAATCCGGAGAGTCGGACCTGGACAATTTGCCCGATCAGTCTTCAGCCATTGAGACTCCCCAAATGCCCGGCCAGCGTGCCGCGTCATACTATCCTCTCATTCAAAACCGAACGCGCAAGGATATGCAGGACGGCACCAGCATAGAGACTCCCGCTGAGATTATGGGCGCGCCGTCCCTTCGCCAAATTTTCGGGTTGCCCAACGTCGATGCCTCGCAGACAAATTCGATGGCGGGAAATTCCAACACAAACCTGATACCCGGCGGAACACTCTCCGGTGATTTGGGATGGGCCAAAATTATGGCTTCTGATCCCAGTGGAACCGCGTCCAGCGCCACCAACTCACAAAGTGAGTCGGGGATGTTCAGCGGATTAGGTGATTTTTTTAACAACAACAACACGCCTGCGGAAAATCCCTTGCACCGGAAGAAAGAGGAAGTGTCGGACTTTGGCGCGCCTCCTTTTGAAGAGGCCGCGGCCCAGCAGCAGACATTGGACAGTTATGCGCAAGCGTCCGCCCCTGAAGCGCCGGCTGATGTCCCGCCTGTAGCCGCTCCGCAACCCGTGTTTAATTCCAGCCCCGCGTTCAATTCCCCATCACCGTTTGCGCTCCCAAAAAGCAGCAGTGCAGAGCAAACCATCCCGCAATTGCCTTCTTTGCCCACCGTTTCCGGTCAATACAGCACTCCCAGCCAGCCGGTCGTCCCGTCGTGGGCGCCTAAACCGCCGCCGTGGAGTTTGTCCGGGCCTACCCTGGGAACAATGCCGCAACGGCAATTTTAAGCTTAGTGCGACGTGGTAATGACCAGCGTCTGTTCGAGGGTAGAAAGTCCCTCCTTCACCCGGTCCAACGCCACCATGCGCAGCGTGTGCATGCCCTGGCTCACCGCTAATTTGCCAATCTCCCGCGTATTGGCGCGGGCAATGATCAGCTTGCGGATGCCATCGGTCACGGTCATGGCTTCGATGATGGCCATGCGTCCCATATATCCTGAGCCTTTGCAGCGGTCGCAACCGCGTCCGCGGAAAAGCTGCACGCCGGAAAACATCGAGGACTCAATGGCAAGGTCCTCGTACATCTTTTGCGGATAGGTGACCGGCTCTTTGCAGTGCGAGCAGATGCGCCGCATGAGGCGTTGCGCGCACGACAAAATCACGGATGACGAAATCAAAAATGGGGCGATGCCCATGTCGTCCAGGCGCGCGATGGCGCCGGGCGCGTCATTACAGTGCATCGTGGACAGCACCTGGTGGCCCGTCAACGCCGCTTCAATGGCGATTTCCGCCGTTTCGGTGTCGCGAATTTCCCCGATCATGACGATGTCCGGATCCTGGCGCAAAATGGAGCGCAACGCATTCGCAAACGTCAACCCGATTTCCTTTTTGGTCGGCACCTGGTTAATGCCCGGGATCTGAAATTCCACCGGGTCTTCCACCGTCACAATGTTATAGATGGGATTATTCAGTTCATTCAGCGCCGAATAAAGCGTCGTGGTTTTGCCCGAACCCGTGGGACCGGTCACGAGGATCAGGCCGTGCGGGGCGTCCACGGCCGATTTCACCTGCTTGAATGTCTCGGGATCCAGGCCGAGCTTGTCGAGGCTGGCGGACAAATTGGACTTGTCCAAAACGCGCAACACGATTTTTTCGCCATGCACGGTCGGCAAAACGGAAACGCGCAAGTCAAAGTCCTTGTTGCTGACCTTGACTCTCATGCGGCCGTCCTGCGGCAGCCGGCGCTCGGCGATGTCCAGGCTGGACATGATTTTGAAACGGGAGGCCAGGGCCAATTGCATTGCCTTGGGTGGCGGTGTCGCATCCACGAGCACACCGTCAACCCGGTAACGCAGCCGCACGGTCTTTTCAAAAGGCTCGATATGGACGTCGCTCGCGCGGTCTTTGATAGCCTGGAGCACAATCAAATTCGCCAGCTTGATTACGGGGGCTTCCTCGCTGGAAGCGGCCAATTGGTCTAAATTGACGTCTTCCTTCCCTTCCTTGACGGCTTCGACAGTGCTGGCGTCTTCATCGGATAATTGCTGCTGCTTCTCCGCATCCTGGATGATGTCCTCCATCGAGCTGGCTTTGGCTGAGTCAAGGGCGTTGAGCTTTTCCAGCAACCCTTTTTCCGAGGCAATCAGCGGCGTGATTTCCAATTTCGTAATCCGGCGAACGTCGTCCAGGGCAAGGACGTTCAGCGGGTCGGCCATCGCCAGGAACAATTTATTTTCCAGCCGGGAAACAGGAATGACCTTGTGATTATGCAGGGTATCGTGCGGCAGCAACTCCAGCACCTCAGGCTGGATATTGATGCGGGCCAGGTTGACAGGTGGGACGTTCAAGACGCGGCCCATGGAAACCGCCAGGTCCTGTTCGCTGACGTACGCTTTATCCAGGATCAGCTTGATGAGCCGGGCGCCTTCCTTTTTTTGCTGCTCGAGCAACTCATCAATTTGCTTCGCGCTCAAGAGGCCGTCTTCGACCAGCGCGTCGGCGATGCGTTCTCCGAATGATTTGACTTTGGCCATAGGAAAATAAAGTGAATCAATTTTACCGGAAGGCCTTTCGCAAATTTTGGATTAAATCGTTCGGCGACGACAAATACCACAACAGCCGATACGAGGTCGCCGCCGCCAATTCTTTAGCTGCCTGCTGGTTGAACGGATTGGCGGTGGCTACCAGGATCGCCTTGCTCATGCGGTCAAACGGCAAAACGCACCAGCGGCGGCACACATCTGCTGGGAAGCCGCGCGTGAGGTCGATGTCCACGTCGTACTTGTCCAGCGGCAGGTATCCGTACCGCGATTTGTCTGACACAATCTTCAGCGATTTTTCCAGTGGTACCACGGCCTTGTTCGAAAGTGTCAGGATGAATGGCTCAACTACATCCTTCGGCGGCGCCTTCAAGTCCGGCATCTGCCAGTACGAATCAAAATCACCCGCGCTGACGATCTTGCCCTCCACAAAAATTTTCCGCATGGTGTCGCCGCCGTCCTGGATGGCCTGCGCCGTTTCGCGCGACTTGCTTTCCTTTTTGGCGCCGTTGGCGACCGGCGCCAGCGCCGCCGGTTCAATCCCATCCGCCGGCTGCCTCGTCACATCGCCTGCCGTATCCTGGATGGATTTCAGCGCAGCATGCACTTCGCGGTCATTGGGGGCCTGCTGTAAAACCGTCTCAAATTCGAGGATGGCGGACGATAACTGTCCCAATTGCATGTAGGCCTGGGCAATCCGTTTGGAGGTGTTGATGACATCCTGTTCGCGGCCAAGTTTTTTGTAAGCCTCCTTGAGAATTTCCAGCGATTGGCAATCATTTGGCTGTGATTGCACAATAACTTCAAACATCTCAATTGTTTGCTTCAATTGAGCTTCGTCATCGGTTGTGGTCGTTGGCATGCCTAGGTCGTTAGTTTCCTGCGGAAAAATAGCAATTTTACTGCCAGATTGCGTATTTCGGCGATTCGAGGCCATTTTCGCCGGGTTATGAGTTTTTGGGGCAACCGGGGACTATGTGACTGCCCCTATGGCACATAACACTTTTGGGTGCTTGAAACTTCAATTCGAACGTTTAAAACTCTATGGGTGGAGCGGCCAAGGCCTATCATGTCGCCGGCGCCCGGCGAACGAATCCTTCGTTTCGTCGGCGATAAAATCCGCTTTACCATCCATGATGAAGCCGCGACGGCTTCTTCAAACGGTTCGCGGGCTTTTCTGCGTACCAACCTTGGCCGCGCCGCCGCCCGCCGCCGTGAGATCATCACCTCTCACGCCATCGGCGCCGCGTTCGCCGGCGAAAGCTGGCGGGATTTGCCCATGCAAAAAGATGGCGACGGCTGGGCCATTGAAATCCCCCTGGCTGAGACAGGTTACTTTAAAGCCAAACCTTATTTGCTCGATTCCAATCGGCGGCAATATTGGCCCGACGGCGCGGATATAGGCATCTCCGTGCATCCCGATTTCGCCCGCACCGCCAATACCATCTACTGCGCTTTTATCCGGCTCTTTGGCGCGACCAAAAATCTCCCGTCCACCCAGGACGAAAAACTGGAAACGCAGCTCAAAGCGCTCGACGCGAAAAATTTCACGGTCATTCCTGCGTCCGGCACCTTGCGCGATTTGAAGAAACAACTTTCGCACATTGTCCAGACCCTCGGCTGCCGCATTCTTCACCTGCTGCCCATCCATCCCACGCCGACCACGTTCGCGCGGTTTGGCCGTTTCGGCAGTCCGTATGCCGCGCTCGACCTGACAGCAATTGATCCGGCGCTGGTGGAATTTGATAAGCGCACCACCGGTATTGACCAATTTTGCGAATTGACTTGTGCCGCCCACGCGCTCGGTGCGCGTGTGTTTCTGGACATC
>JASHZU010000015.1 GCA_030042375.1 Verrucomicrobiia bacterium | reverse complement strand
TGGAGCAGGCGTTTGTAAAAATCCGCCGCGTCCACGTAATGGCCCATCAAATAATGCGTCTCGGCAATTTCCACCTGGGTCTGCAACACCAGCTTTTGGTAATAGGCAAATTGGTCGCTCTTGATCGAAAGTGATTCCGCCATCACGCTGTAAAATTTTCCCAGCGCCAAGTCCGTCAGCCCCATCTGCCGGAAAATTTCGCCCTGCCGCAGATAAACTTCCGGCGTTCGCGGGTCATCCGGCCAGCGGCTGAGATATTGCTCATAAATGCTTTGCGCACGTGGCAGGTCGTTTTCATCCCGCACCACCGAGCCCAATTCAATCAGCGCCTCCTTTTGGATTGGCACCGGCACATTGGCCGCGAGCAGGTTAATCAGGATAGGCTCGGCCCTTTCGGGCTGCATGGTTCTTTTGTAATAACCCGCCATTACCAAAGAGGAAACAAACTCATTCGTTCCTCCTGAATTGATTTCCTGTGAAACAGCAACGAGGTCCGGCGGAGGAGTATTGGAAGTATCTATCTCGGCCTCGAAGGAATTGGAATCTGTCGTGCCGGGCGGTGGCGCCACGCCGGAAAGATCAATCACCGTGCCGGTCGCGGATTGCCCGCGCGCCATGGGCGCAAATGCCATCAACAGGCATAAAACCGTCAATCCAAAAGCCCAACGTCTCACCCTCGGCAGCCTCTTATGACATTGGCAAAAAATTTCGCCAATTTGCGTCATTTACTTTGATAAATGGCCTGGCTGTTGCCAATCACCGGCGGTGTTGACTGTACATAAGGCGGCACAAAGCCCAATTCCGCCGGCACAAAGATTGGCTGTCCCGGTTGAAAGGGCATGGCTGAACTCGGAGGTCCTTGGATCTGACTTGGTCTGAAATAATCGTTAATCATCTGCGGCGTGATGTTAAGCATATCGCTTGCCGCATTGGGAGGAACGGGTGCAGTTATTGCCGGGGCAACCGGAACCGGAAGGCCATTTCCTGCCGCCGGTGGGACATTCATGCCCGGTCCACCGGCAACGACCGTCTGCTTCGACGCCTCTGAGGATGGCGGCGGTGCAATAGCGGGCTGGGGGACTGGCTTTGGTTTCGGCAGCTCCAATAGTGAAAGAAATAAGGCATTATCAGTGGCTGGGACTTCAAAGCGTAAGGGCGGGGGACCTACCAATGCCAGGTACGGCAAGCTGGCAAATCCCGGACGTGCGGCCAAAATGGCCACAGCTGCCGCCAGAAAAATTATTTTCCGGCGGAGTGCTGTTAAAATTTTTTTTATCACAATAAAAATTTTTCCGGGCGGTCGACAGCCATCCTTTGGCCGCGGCACCTTGCCTATCTAATCGGCAAAACTTGCCGGGTGCTTGAGTAATATCGTCCGATTTACATTATTCACAAGCCACCCACCCATCGCCATCCCATGCCTGCCTAAACGTTTGATTTGGCCATCATGGCCCAGTTAGGTTAAAATCTCATAATGAAAGCGAACGTCACACGTTCCACCGTCGTCGCCGCCTATATGATTGCGATTTGCGCCGATGCCCTCGAAATCGGCCTGGCCGCCTTTTTTTCCCCGGGATTCATGAACCCGGTTGATGATATTTTGGACTCGGTCGTCTGTGTCGTTCTGACGATGTTGCTTGGCTGGCATATTGTGTTTATCCCATCGTTTGTAATTAAGCTCCTGCCTGTCGCCGAAACTGCCCCCACATGGACCATCGCCGTTCTCATTGCCACCCGGGGCGGGCATATTGTCGACGTTCCCCCTCCCATCAATAAAAGCCAGAACGCCAATGTGGTAGATGTCGAGGCTACTGTGGAAAAGCCGCCGGTTGTCCCTCCGCAAAAATAATCCACCCGCCATTGGCAGTGTTTCGTGCGGACGCAAACATTGACTTGCGGCTCCGCTTTTCATAAACACACTGCGCATGCCAATCGACTCCGGCTCATCGCAACGCGCTCCCGTCCAGTTGAAACGCGCTTTGGGACTTTGGGCGCTCATCATCTATGGCATCGTCCTTATCCAACCTACCGCGCCCATGCCGTTATTTGGCGCGGCGGCCGTTGCGGGCGGGGGCCATGTGGTCACCGCCATCCTGATTGGCATGGTCGCGATGCTTTTTACCGCCATTAGTTATGGCAAAATGGCAAACGCTTATCCCAACGCCGGTTCCGCCTACGCCTATGTGAGCCGCGAAATCCATCCCGCGCTCGGCTATTTCGTCGGCTGGAGCATCATCTTCGATTACGTGATGAATCCTATCATCTGCGTTATTTGGATTGCTGGCGCGGCGATGGATTTGGTGGTTTGGATTTCCGGACATCTGTTGAATGATCCACTCTACCTTTCCGGGCCTATGGCCATCTCTTTAACGTGCCTGCTTATCGTCATCTTCACAGCCCTGTTTACGTTGATGAACCTGCGCGGCATCGAAGCCAGCGCGCGGACCAATGCCATCATTACTGTTGGCCTTTGTGTCATCATCGTTTTATTCCTGGGCGCGGCGGTGCGTTATCTTTTTTTTCATCCGCCCGGCAGCGTGGCCAATTGGACGCGGCCATTTTACAATCCCGAGACATTTTCCTTTCACGGCGTCTTAAACGGTTCCGCGCTGGCAGTGCTGACATATATCGGCTTCGACGGCGTCTCCACCCTGTCCGAAGAAGCGCACAATCCGCGCCGCAACATTCTGCTGGCCACCGTCCTGGTTTGCCTGATTACCGGCGTGCTCGCGTCCGTGCAGGTTTATTTCGCGCAATTGATTTGGCCCGACACCAATTTCCCGGACGAAGACAACGCGTTTGCCTACGTCGCCGCCAAGGCCGCCGGAGGCTGGCTCTTTGTCACGGTCAATGCCGCGCTGCTGGTCGCGTCCATTGGTTCCGGCGCGGGCGCGCACCTGGGCGCGGGCCGGTTGTTGTATAGCATGGGCCGCGATAACGCTATCCCTCGCAAATTTTTCGGCGCCATCAACTCGCGTACCCGCATCCCGAGCAATAATATTATCCTCATCGGCGTGATTATGCTCATCGCCGCGCTATCACTGAAAGCCATCCAGGAATTTAAACACGTGGACGCCTACGGTTTTGGGTGTGTCCTGCTTAACTTCGGCGCGCTGCTCGCCTTCATGGGCGTGAACGTGGCTGCCTTTCTGCATTATTTCGTGCGCAATGAGCACAAGACTTTTTGGAATTTTATCTCGCCTCTCGTGGGCTTTATCGTCTGCGCCATTCTCTGGTGCAGCCTTGGCAAATGGGCCATTATCGTGGGCATCTGTTG